>QIMA01000129.1 GCA_003233535.1 Rhodanobacteraceae bacterium | reverse complement strand
AATTGATTTGCTGCGCGAGCTGCGTTCACAGGCTTTTGCCCACATTCCGATTATTCTGCTCACCTGCAATGGTGCCGAGCGTGATGTGGTGTACGGGCTTGAATGCGGAGCAGACGACTACGTCGTAAAGCCACCGCGCCCTAGCGAGTTAGCGGCTAGGATCGCCAACGCTTATCGGCGCGTGCGACCGGACGCTAGCACCCGCATCGTTGACGCCGAGCCCTTTCGATTCGACACCGCCAACCGAGAGCTTCATTTGCATGGCAAGCTGCATTCAGTGACCGAGAAAGAATTTGATTTGCTGGTATATCTGTTTCGCCGCACCGAACGTATCGTCAGTAGACAGATGTTGCTGCGGGACGTGTGGAAGCTGGGTCCCAACGTGAATACGCGGAGCGTCGACACGTATATCAGCCGGATACGAAAATCCCTGGGCTTGAGCGGCGAATCGGGATGGAAACTCGAAGGCGTGTACCAGCACGGCTACCGGCTGTCCAAAGCAGAGCCGCAAACTCCCAATGCTTAGTAGTGAGCCTGCGATATGCATAGCCGGAGCCCTCGGCCAGATCATGTGAACGCATTTGTCCCGAAACTACTGATTCTGGACGACGACCCTGTCATGCGCGAGATACTCGCCATTTTGGCCGAGCGACAGGGATTTGAAGCGCGCATGGTCAGCAATCCCGACGACTTCTACGACGAGTTGCAGGCGTGGAAGCCCTCCCACATCACGATCGACTTGGTGATGCCGCGTAAAGACGGCATCGAGGTGCTGCGCGACTTGGCACTAAAGCAATGCGCGGCAGCAATCATGATCATCAGCGGTATGGAACCGCGCGTGTTGCAGTCAGCACGACGGGTGGCCATAGAGCGCGGACTGAACATCACTGGCGTGCTCAGCAAACCATTCCGCCACGAGGCGTTACACCAACTCCTGGCAGAGAGCGCGCCCCGTGAGCCATGGAAAAATAAGCGTCGCTACGCGGGCGGCCTTTTGGTCTCGCCAGAGGTTATTGGTGAAGCGCTAGACGAAGACCAGTTTGTGCTGCACTACCAGCCCAAGATTGATCTACGGACCGGCCGCTTACTCGGCGTTGAAGCCCTGGTGCGCTGGCAGCATCCGCTGCTCGGTTTAGTCATGCCCGATGAATTCATTCCAGAGATCGAGCGCGTCGGGGCAATCGCCAAGCTCACCAGACGGGTGTTCGAGCGCGGCATCGAGTGGTTCAGCGAATACGCGGTGGGTGATGAAACGACTTTGGCGATCAATATCTCCGCGCTGGATTTGGCCTCACTAAGTCTTGCCGATCAGCTAACCGACCTATGCCAGTCGCGCGGTATCGCTCCAGAGCGGGTGATTATTGAACTCACCGAAACCAGTGCGATGAAGTATCCAGACGTTGCGCTGGCTACGCTAACCAGGCTGCGAATCAAGGGTTTCGGGCTAGCGATCGACGATTTTGGAACGGGCTATTCGTCCATGATCCAGCTCGCGCGAATGCCTTTTTCGTCGATGAAAATTGACCGCTCTTTCGTCGCGTCGATGGAAGAAAATATGGAGTCAGAAAAGATCGTGAGCTCGATCATCAGTTTGGGACACGCACTGGATATGCAAATCGTCGCGGAGGGCGTCGAGAACTTGCGCTGTGCACGGGTATTGAAAGACTTAGGCTGCGAATCGGCGCAGGGCTACGGGATTGGCAAGCCGATGGCGGCAAAGGAATTTGCGAGCTGGCGACAAGCCTGGGTGGGCAAGGCATTTGTCGATGGCCTGGAGCACTGCGAACAGTCACCGAATGTGGGGGGCACACGATGAACGACGGGCTGTTTGACACCGAGCCACGCCTGGATCATTCGATGGTCAATCAAATCATCCAATTGGAACCGATCCGACCGGGCCTGCTGGCGCACCTAATCACGGTATTTCAAAACAATTTCAAAGACTTAATGGACTCGTTGGATTCGCAACTAGCTGCTGGCAAACACGACTCTTTGCGGATCGCTTTTCACTCGCTTAAGGGGGCCTCAGCCAGCCTTGGAGCACAACGATTGAGTAAGATGGCCGGATTTGCGGAATCACTGGCCGCAAACAAATTTGGCGACGGGTCTTTCGAGGAAATCTGCGCCGCTCTGAGAGCCGAGTTTGGGCATGTTCGAACTGCCCTATTACAGGCACAGGCAGATCAGGCTTAGCGCAACGAGCACTGTTTCCGCCTGGGAGCGAGCTTGCTCGCGATGCGGCGCACTAGCGCCGCCTTGACGTTCCCTGATAGAGCAGGGAATCGCGAGCAAGCTCGCTCCTACACATTTTTAAGCGCCATCAAGATCGCAATACTGCACTAGCCTATCGCCGCTACCGGCGCATCGGGAATCGCTTTCTCCAACGCTGGAACCAATACGTCCACCCAAAATGGCTTGGCCAGCGTGGAAACGACGTTGATGCCGCGACGCGTCAGCGCCGCCGCGTGCGCGCCCAATTCGTCTCGCTTTACCGCGCTCATGAGCACTACCGCCACTTGGTTGCCGCTGCGAGCCAGTTCGTCCAAAAGGCGCTCGGAAGTATTCTCTGGCATGACCAGATCTAGCACCAGAGCCGAGGGCGACTGCTGCAACAGCGCCATTGCGTCTTCAAACACCTCCGCCGTCACCGGTTTATAGCCGACGTACTCAATCATCGTGCTGACCAGTAACAAGGACTCTGGATCGTCGTCGACCACTAACACGATCGGTTGGGCGCTATTTAAGGGCGTGTTCATACGTGCTCCAATGCGGCCACTTTGGGGATTTCCCTGGCCATCAGTTTGCGGACGTTGCTGATCAAATCGTCTTCAGATATGGGCTTGCCTAACATCAGGCTGACGCCCGCCGCATCGGCCAGAACCTGGTACTTCTCACTGGCCCTGGAGGTGATCATGAGCACCGGGATTGACTTTGTTTGCGATCGACCGCGCAGATAGCGAGTCAACTCCAGCCCGTTCAACTTGGGCATTTCCAGATCGAGCAGCACGATCGCTGGCTCGGTCTGCTCAATCAACTGCAACGCTTCCAGACCATCTCGGGCAGCGGCAACTTCGAAGCCGGCATCTTCCATCAGCTGGCTCAAACTACGCCGCACGCTGAGCGAGTCATCAGCGATCACTACCCGCGGCAGGCGCGGTACGTCGCTTTCGTTGTATGCGCCGAGTCCGGTCACATCGGAAATCTCCAGCGAATCAACCAACGCCACCATGTCCACTACGGCCGCCAGCCGTCCATCACCTAACAGCGTCATTCCGCGAACGGCAGGAATTGACGGCAAGTGGGGACTGATGGGCTTGACGATCACGCTGCTCACCTCGCCGATGGAGGCAACGCTGATCACCATTCGCCGCCCGCTGCTGGTGCGCAATAACAGTCCTAAGTTGCTTTGCGGCGGCAAACTCGGGCGACCCGGCAAGCCACCGTACAGGCTCTCGATCGGCAGCACCGGAATTGACTGTCCATCCTCCATCCAGCTCAGCGGTCCGTCATCGGAATAACCCAGACTGTCTGGATCCAAACTCACCACGCGCTCGACGCTGCCGGCAACTGCGCCGGCGATCATCTCGTTGCCGTGCACGATAATGACGTTGGCCATCGTTCGGCTGACCGGCAAGCGCAGCGTAATTTGGGTGCTACGCCCAGGTTCGCTGACTATTTCCAACTGACCGCGCAGATCCAAGATGCGCTGATTGACCACGTCCATGCCGATCCCGCGACCGGACACGTGGCTAGTGGAACTCTTGGTGGAGAAGCCCGGCAGCAAGATCAATCGGGCCAATTCATCGCGGCTGGGCTGCGCATCACAGCTGAGCAAGCCCATCTCCTTGGCCTTGCTCTGGATCCCCTCAAAATCCATCCCGCGGCCATCATCAGTCAGCTGAATCTCAATGGAATCGGCGACGGTTGACACATTCAGAGCGATTGATCCGATTTCCGGCTTTTCGGCATCGCGCCGTTGCTGTGCCGGTTCGATGCCATGGTCAATCGCATTTCGCAACAGATGCGCAAGCGGTTCGACCACGCGGTCGAGCAACTCGCTTTCGACCAAGGTTTCGGTGCCAGTAATCTGCAGTTCCACGGCGCGATCCAATTGCCTGGATGTTTGTCGGTTGATGCGCTGTAGGCGCCCGCAGATTTGTTCAAATGGAACCATTCGGGTGCGCTGCACGACGCGCTGCAAATCGCTGTGAAAATTCTCCTGCTGAGTGCGCAGCCCGTCTAATTCATGGAACAAAGCATCCAGCCGATACTGATATTCGGCATGATCAGCATAGGACTCACCGAGACGCTTGGAGACCACATGGAGCTCGTCGTACTGGTCCAACTCCAGCGGATCGACCTCATCCCCGCCGCGCAGGACAGTCGATTGCAACGCCGCACCACGCAGCGAGACCAGATCGTCAAGTACGGAAATGAGGTCGGTGGAACTGCGTCGCTGCTCGATTTGCTCCTTGTGCAGACCGGCTAGCAGTCCGAGGCGCTGATCGATCTGCCGCGCCATAACCAAAGTCTCACCAGCCAGTCGCTGCAGTTCATCCAAAGTGCTGGACTTCACGCTCAGCACCGCGGTGGACTCATCAACATCGGTTTTACGCGCGACGCCAACGATGGCGGTGCCTGAGACGGAATCCGCTGCAGGCAGGGCTGCAACAGGGCTGTCAGCGACTACCTCTTTCGACGCTTTTGCCAGTTCCCCTTCGCCAACGCCGCCTGGGAGACCAGCTTGCGCTTCCAACTGGTTAGCAAACAGCAAATTGCTCCAATCCAATATGGACTGGTAAACGTCGAACAGTTCTGTCGGTTCCGGCCCGCGCGCAAGCAGAAAGTCGGCAACTTCTTCGACCGTGTCGGCAGCTCGGTTGAGCTCGGAACCCAACTCTGGAACCAACAATTGGGGGTGCTTGTGCAGCTCAATGAGCACGTCTTCCAGCGAGTGCGTCAGATTGGCCAGACCGCTTACGCCGACTGTGTTCGCATCACCTTTGAGCGTATGCGCAACTCTACGAGCCTCGTCGATCGGCGCCGGATCTCCGGTCTGAATCAGCGTGCGGATCGCTGCGCCCAAGCGTTCAGCGTTGCCGGGCAGCTCGCGCAGCATGCCGTCCAGAACTTGCGGCAATACATCCGGCGCGGTCGTCAGCTCGATGTCTTCCGGCTCAGCCTGAGTTTTCCGCTCACTGACCAACAGCGGGTCCAAACCGACTCGAATCCGCGCGGCCTCGGCGCGCATTAGCGACTCGGCGTTTGCGTCCATGTCGGGCAAATCGGCGGCCACCATGATCAGCAGCTCGGCAGAATCCTCACCCGGCGTCTGCAAATATCCAACCAGCGCGATCGACCAGTTCACCGCGACCTCTGGATCCGGCGGACTAGTCGAAACCACACGCTCCTGCATATCAAGAATGGCTCGCGAAAGCACCGGCGTGCCGAGCATCTCCATCGCACTGCCTACCAGACCGAGATTGAAGCCCAGGTCCTCCAAGTGCTGCGCTCTGAGCGCGGGTCCGTGGTCTTCCGCCAGCGCGTAAATCTCCGGCAATACTTGGTTGGTAATGGCCTCTAGGGCCATGTCCAACTCTTCTTGGCTGATCCAGATCGTGTCGTCAACGCTGGCGTGCTCAGTCAGTTCTGCGCTGTCGGTCGCCGATGGCTCTAGGCTAAGCTGATCGCCCGTCACTCCGAACGAGGGTTGCGTCAGTGCCAGCCTCTCCTCGGCTTGCGCCGATCGCTCTATCGTCGGCTCTGAAGCTGGCAGCTCAGCGGCCTGCACAATTATCGGTTCCGCGGTTGTGCCAATTTTGTCGCCCGCAAACGCCGATTCACTGTCCGCTTGTGCGTGCGACTCCTCCACGATGAAGTCACTCAACCCCTGGTAGCTCGCTTCCAAGCGTTCCTGAACGAATTTTTGGGTCTTCTCGGTCAGGGGCTTGAGCCGCAGCAGTGATATCGCCGCCGGCAGCAACTGCACTCGCGCGGTGGGATTGAGATCTTGCCGAATCCAACGCAGCATGTTGCCGAACCACGCAGAAATTCCCAGCCGTCCAGTTCCAGTAGCCACCAGTCGCCGTCGCTTCTGGTCGCTAAGGGCGGTCTTCCACACCTTCAGCAACTCAATCACACCGGCCAAGTCGGCGCTGATCGCTAGCGCCAGAGATTCCTCAACCAACGACACGACTAAATCGTCGTCCCAACCCAACTCGAACTGCGGGGCTAGCATTTCTGCCAAACCATCCAGCAACGCATCCAGCGTTGCGAATGCCTCGGCCCGTTCAGTGTCGTCAATTCTGCTCATAGGCACTTCCGCTTGCGGCTGCATGGCCTAGTTCGGGAGCTGGAATTCACCAACCGTGGTCACCAAGTCTTGCGCGGAAGTGGCCAGCGAGTCGGTATCTTCACGCTGCGCTTCGAGCTCGGACACGGTGTTCTGGGAACTCTGCAGCAAATCGTACGCACGGGTGAGCAGCGTCTTCGCAGCTTCACTCTGGCGAATCGTGCTTTCAGCAATGCTGCGCACCGCGGCTGCCAACAGTTCGGTGGCGCTCTTGGTGTCGTTCATCTGCCCGCCGGCCTGGTCAGCCAGTTTAGAGATGTCGACGACCTGGGCGATCGTGCTGTTCATGGCCTGAATCGTCTCACTCGTGTCGGCCTGAATCGCGTTGACCAGTCCGGAGATCTGCTGTGTCGCTTGCCGCGCATTCTCTGCTAAGCGCTTGACCTCATCGGCAATCACGGCGAATCCGCGCCCGGCTTCACCGGCGGCTACTGCCTGCATAGACGCATTGAGCGCTAGCACGGAGGTACGTTCTGCGATCTGGCCGATGATGTTGACCACCGAGGTGATTTCCTGCGAACGCTCGCCCAACCGCTTGATCCGTTTTTCCGTCTCGCGAATCTTGTCGCGAGAGTCCGAAATGCCGGTGACCGTAGCGCGCACGATATCCATCGCATCGCCGGTCGCCTTAAGCGCTCGAATGGCGTGCTGATTCGCCTCACGCGCCTCCTCACCCATCCGCTCCAGCGCTACCGCAGTCTGCTGTAGCTCGCTCGATGCCGCGGTGGCCTGATCGGCTGATGCTGTCGCCGCACCATGCACCTGATCCGACCGCTTCTGCACGTTCTGTGAGGCGGTCGAAACCAACCGCGCGATCTGTCGAACCTTGTGCAGTGCCTCAGCGGTGGACTCGGTCATCATGTTGATCGCGTCTGAAACCGCGCCGGTGACGTCCTCGGAAACTGGCACCTTGATCCGCAGATCTCTGCCGGCCAGCTCTGCGACTGAAGACATAATCTCGATAACGGAGTTATTCAGCTCTTCGTGCTCACGCTCGATGCGTTCCTGAGTAGCGGTGCGCTTATCCATCATGCGATCGAAAGCGCCGCCCAATTGGCCAATTTCGTCGGTTGGCGGCAGCAGCACGCGTGCCTCGTTGTCGCCCTCGGCGACGCGCGAGACGATACTGCCGAAGTGCAATAGCGGCGTGCTGATCGTTCGAGCTAGCCGTAATGCGGTGAACACGGCCATGCCGGCCATCACCAAGAACGCTACCATGGCGACTAGGGCCATCTGGTTTTGCAGCTCAACAGCAGGCGCGTTGGCTTCGGCGGCGTCGATTTCCGACATAATCGCCCAGCGTTGATTGAGTACGTCCAGTGGCGCGTAGGCACTCAACACAGGTTCGCCGCGGTAGTCATTGAAGACCGAGACGCCTTTGTTGCCGCTCAGCGCATCGCGCGTACCCTCGGTATTGATCGTCATGACGCCAATGTTGGATTCCTTCGAGCGCATGGTCGCCAGCACCTCATCCGATGTACCCAGCCCGCGCATCCGCTCGATAAAGGCACCCACATCCTGAAATAGGAAGCGAGAGATTGAACGCGGCGTGTTGTCGCCGCCGACCAAGTACACCTCACCCGACTCGCCTAGACCGACGTTCTGCCACTGGCCGTCGAAGGTCATGATGGCGTTCACTTGATCGATAGGCAGCTGCACGATATAGGCGCCAATCAAGCGCTCACCATCGAACACGGGCGTGCCAGCGAAGATCGCCTGATCCTCATACGAAGGCACGTACGGAGCGTAATCGGTGAGGAACACTTCACCGCGGTTCTTACTCAGACCGCCCTCAAAAGCCTGCGCCAAGCCGCTTCCTGCCCACGGGCCGCTGCGCAAATTTGAGGTGAAGTCGAGTTCCTTATAGAAGGTGTAAACGACATTGCCGTCGAGATCGACCAAGAACACGTCATACAAGCCATAGCGTTCCACCACTGAGCGACCCAGCGGATGCATTTGTTGATGCAGCGCACTGTATTGCGACGGATCGGGCGCACGATCCAAATTGCCTTTTTCGCCCAGAGGGTTAGGGTTCTCGGAGATATACAAGTACTGGGCGGCAACCGTGTAGTCGGGCTGTGCGCTGAGCATTGCGGCCGTATCTGTGCTAGCACCGGCGTTGCGTCGCTCATACTCAGCGGCAAATTGCTCTTGGTAGTACTCACCCACCGAGGCCCTGGCTACCTCGGTGGGCACCTCCAAGATGATCGGCAATTCTTGTAGCGCCGCAGGCATAGCCAACAGAGCTTGGCGCACCTGTTCGGTGCCCGAGGCGACGACCAAAGAATCTACCGCGTTTCCGAAATAGGCCTGAACTTCAGCAGTTTTACCCTCTCGAATCGACTGCAGTTGATCGTTTGCGCGCTGCTGCAGCGATTGCTTAACTTGGTTTAACGCAAAATATGCCAACACGGCTGCAACAATAATCAGTGGAATGGTTGCTAGCGCGGTCGTTCTGAACAGCAAACGGTTGCGAATAGAACCGAACCCGGATGTTGATTTTGCGGCCATGTTGCGGTTCCTCTTGTGAGCGACTAGAGCTTTTCGAGCGCGGCCTTCAGGTGACGTTGACGGCTTGCTGCGAGCTTTCGCGACCGGCCAGTCGCTCACCCACCCGTGCCACCCACGCAGGCAGATCCAGCTCGTAGAGCACACCGTCCACACCCTCGTAGCGACGACTGGCGATACTCAACAACGGGTCACTGGCGTTCACCTCCCCACCCGACTTCACCACGCCCAGGGTTGGTGTTTCAGCGCACAACACGGCCAGAGCGCTGGGACCCGGGTCAACCACCAGCGCCCTGTTTGAATCCGAGGCCGGCAGTCCGTGCCAGAGTCCGACGTCAAAAACCGGGACGAGATTGCCGCGCAAGTTAAGAACGCCCCTTAGCCAGGGTTTCGTGTTCGGCACCGGTGCTGGGTTTATGTCGATTTCCAACTGCGCAGCAACGCCCTCGGGGATGACCATGACCGGCAGCTGGGGATGCAGTCGTACGCACACCCGACTGCTTGCTCGAGCGGACGCCAGAGCAGCGGTTGACGCGCTGTTGATCGCCGTTTCGGACATCTGGTCTAGCCGTAAGCCTTGAGAGTGTCGAGAATCACGCTGGCCTCATAAGGCTTGCCAATCAGTCCTTTAGCGCCCTGCATCTTCGCCCACATGTGATCGGCTTTTTGGTTCTTGCTGGAGATAAAGACGACCGGTATGGCTTTGGTTTCGGCACTCTTTTGCAGCGTTCTGCAGGCCTCGTAGCCGTCCATGTCCGGCATGATAATGTCCATCAAGATGAGCGTGGGTTTTTCCGATACTGCCTTTGCAACCGCATCTGCACCGTTGGTTGCGGTAACCGAGTGCCAACCCGCATCGGACAAAATGCTGCGCAAATTGGCCAGTTCGGCTGGGGAATCGTCAACAATCAAGACCTTCGACATATCTAAACCTCTGTTGTGGTGATCAACGACTAGCCGGCTGACGCCGCGCGGTATCCGCGCGCACTCAACTGCGCACTATCGTTCTTAAATTGCTTGTTTAAGACGCGATCGATTGCCTCGAAGAACGCCTCCCAGGTAATCGGTTTTACTAAGTAGGAATTGCACCCCGCTAAGGCCCCCCGGGCACGATCAAACGGCGAGGAGCGGCTGGTCAGCATCAGCACAGGCACGCTGCGGGTGTACGCGTTCTTCTTGATGCTGCGGCAGACCTCATAGCCATCGGCGCCGGGCATTACTACGTCCAAGAAAACCAAGTCATAGCTGTTGGCGCTGAGCAACCGCTGCGCTGATTCCGCGCTGTCCGCCTGGTCGCTCAATAGGCCGACGTTTTCCAACGCCGTGCGCAACTGCTCTCGCACGGTCAACGAGTCATCAACAATGAGCGCTCTTAGCGGCTGCAAGGGCACTTCGGCTTTGCTGGCGGCGTTGGCTTTCTGAAAACTTGCGGCGGAGGCGGCGCTTGTGCCGCTAGTGGCCGCAATCACCGCACGCCTGCGCACCTGGGCTTGATTGAGCAGTTCGTTTTCAACCACTTCATCGAGCACCCGATTGATCTTCAGCAGCAACGATCGACGCTCTATGCGATAGGGCGAGTCCCCAGTCATGCCGAGGTCTGATACGAAAACCACGCTGAGCTGGGGATTGAGCGCTTTGAGCTCAGCCACCATGCTCACTGCTTGCAGCGTCGAGGCATCAGCAATCGCAATATCGGCATTGCTAGCTCCGCTCGCGCGACTGGTAGCGAAGGGATACTTTGGGTTGGGTGCTCGAGACAAAACAATCTCGATGAGCCGCTCGTCGCGTACCGTCAATCCGCACAGTGCAACTTGGTAAGGCATTTCGCTTCCTTCTACAGTGTTCCCTTCACAGTGCGCCAAGTTGCAGGAACCGGGGCATCCCTTTGACAAGTATTGACTCGATCTGCGGCGCAACGTCACCTCAGCCCTTTTACGCCCAAAAACTCACGCCTATTGCAAATGATTGTCATAGCTACCGAAAGAGCTACAGATTCGCATGTATTGATCAATGGATGTCAGTGAAAGGTAAACGTCTATGTCGGTCCAAGGCAGTCGGGCAGAACCAGTGTGAGCCAACAACCGCAAATACCTGAGCGCTACGACCGGACAGCCGCCGACGGTGCAGGTTCGACGACGTTCGAATTAACCCAATACCGGATGACGGTTGTTCAGATCGGAGTGCTCGCGACGACGATTGCCAACGCGTTGTTCGCTGTGAGTCGCTTCATCGACTCCACCTACAGCGAACACCCTACACCTTGGTGGATCAATGCGGCGAGCTTCCTGCTCCTGGTGCTGCTGTATCGATGGTTTAGGCGCAAACCGACCCAGCGCATCGTTTTCGCCATTCACGCCACGGCGTTTGTCGCGACCGTAGGGCTGCTGGCACCGCTGGCCTACGGCATGGCATCTTCAGTCTGGTGGTTGAGCTTGATCGGGCTAGCGATGATCTTGATGGCCAACTTCCGCGCGGCGGTGTTTTGGTGCACCAGCAGTTGGCTACTAATCGCCATCGCGCCACCGGCTGTTGCGCATTTTGCACCCACTTTCGTTACTCTTGCTGAGCCCGAATTAGAAGCGACGCTCTCCAGGCTATTTTTTCCGCTAGTGGCCTTCGCTATCGCCTATGCATTTCGCGTCACCGTGCGCCAGCAGTCGCGTGATTTACGCACGGCGGCCGCCAAGCTAGCGACGTCCGATAGCGCAAGGGGTCGCTTCTTGCGGCATATGGGACACGAATTTCGGACCCCTCTGCACGCGCTACTGGCGAGCACCGAGCAGGCGCTGAGCAACGAAAACAATGCCGATCAGCGCAGCCGCATCGAGTCGGCCAGAGCCTCAGCTCAGCTGCTGCTAAGCCAGGTCAACCAAGTCATCGAGTTCGCATCCGGCATTGCCGAACCGCGGCAACGCGGCGACGCGGCTTTCTCACCCCGAGCGGCCGTGCAGCGCTGCGTCAGCGGGCTGTCCGAAGCCGCGCTCTCTATGCGTACCAAACTGCAAGCTGTGATTGGCGCCAAACTGGCCGATAGCTATCGCGGCGATGCGCTTGCCTTTGAACAACTGTTGACCGGGTTGGCTAGCAATGCGGTGCGCTTAACCGCTGAGGGCCAGGTCACTATTTACATTGCGCCCAGTGCGGACTGCGGGTTGCGCTTGGTGGTAAGCGATTCTGGGCCAGGCATGACTCCTGAACAGGTCGGGCGCGTATTCGAACCCTTTAGTCGAGTCGACGAATCGAGCACGCGCTCGCCGCAAGGACTGGGTTTGGGTTTACCCTACATGCGCAAGCTGAGCGTCGAAATGGGCGGCACCTTAGTTTGCGAATCGGTTCTTGGGCGCGGCACGAAGATGATTGTCGAGTTGCCCTTTGTCGCAGCAAGCAGGAATGCCAAACACCCGACCCCAGCTGCACAAACGGCGGAGCGTACGTCGGCCATGCTGTTGGTCTGCGAAGACGATCTCGCCTGCCGCGACTTACTGGTCGCAGGCCTGCAGTCGCTGGGGTATCGCACGGTTGAAGCTAGCGATGGCGTTGATGCGGTATCTCGTCTCGGCGAGCAATCCTTCGACGCGGTCATCAGCGACTTAGAAATGCCGCGAATGGACGGCTACGGACTGCTCAAGCACATCCGATCCTTGACCCCCGAGGGCAGACCAGCGAGATTGCCGGTGGTCTTAGTCACTGCCAGCGCCACCGCCGATAATAGCCGCCGCTACGTAGACGAGGGCTTCGATGCCGTCCTGTCCAAGCCATTCATGCTCAGTGAGATGCAAAGCGCGCTAAGCCGAGTGTTGGCTGGAGACGATTCAGCAAGCACTGACGTGTCCTAACCTTGCACAACAACATGCCCGCCAAGAGCCAGGCGCCCACGGTAGTTTTCGACTTCGACGGCACGCTTTGGCGCGGCGACAGCGTCGGGGACTTCTTACGTTGGCGATTGCTATCCAATCCTCTACGCACGCTCCCAGCGCTGCTGATACTGCCGCTGCTGTGGCGCTGGTTGCGCGGCCCGATTGCAAACCGTGGACGTGCGGCCTCGGTGTTGCTGTGGATAGCGACTGTTGGCTTGAACGAACAGCGATTTCAACGCGCCATCAGTCGATTCGCACGGCGCTATACGAACGACCCCAGCAAATGGCACCAGAGCAGCGCGGCAGCTGTTGATCAGCACTTGAGCGACAACGATCAGGTAGTCATCGCAACCGCCGCGTTCACGCCGCTTGCCCGAGCGCTGCTGGGCCTGCGCTGGAAACAGCTGCCTGCCGTGGGCTCATCAGTGCGCAGATGGGCCGGCGGTTGGATCGTCGGTCACCATCTACACGGTGCGCACAAGATTCCAGCCCTAGTCAACGATGGCCACCGCCCGCCATTTGCGCAGATCTACAGCGACAGTCGCGATGACCAAGCACTAGCCGATAACGCACTGGTAGCTACCGGGGTGGA
>QIMA01000385.1 GCA_003233535.1 Rhodanobacteraceae bacterium | reverse complement strand
TTCCTCACCGCACTGCTGTTCTTCGGCGGTTGGCTCTCGCCCTTCCAGGGCTGGATAGGAGGGATACTAGGCGAATCAGGTGCTCACTGGCTGTTCCTAAAAGCGGCATTTTTCATGTTCTGCTTCCTGTGGTTCCGCGCCACCTTCCCACGCTATCGCTATGACCAAATCATGCGCTTAGGCTGGAAGGTGTTCATTCCCATCACCATGGCATGGATTGTTGTGGCAGCGCTGCTGTTCCACTTCGGTCTGGCCACTCGCGGAGCTTGATGGCAATGAGCTCAATTACACGCTATTTCAATTCACTCATGCTGCGCGAGTTGGCGAAGGGCTTAACGGTCACTCTGCGCTATATGTTCAGACCCAAATACACGGTGAATTACCCGGAAGAGAAGTACCCGAAGAGCCCGCGCTTTCGCGGCCTGCATGCGCTGCGCCGTTATCCCAATGGCGAAGAGCGCTGCATTGCCTGCAAGCTTTGCGAAGCGGTGTGCCCTGCCCTGGCAATTACGATCGATTCGGAGCAGCGCGAGGACGGCAGCCGCCGGACCACCCGCTATGACATCGACTTGTTTAAGTGCATCTTCTGTGGCTTTTGCGAGGAGTCCTGTCCCGTCGATTCCATCGTCGAGACGGATATTTTGGAATACCACTTTGAGCGTCGAGGCGAAAACATCGTCACTAAGTCACAGCTGCTGGCTATTGGTGATCGCTTCGAGAAAGAAATCGCTGCTGCCCGCGCGCAGGACGCGCCTTACCGGTAAGGGTCATGGTCGAGCAGATCTTGTTTTACGTAATTTCTACGGTGCTGTTGGCTAGTGCCCTGGGCGTGATCAGCGTCAAGAATTCGGTGCATGCCGCGTTGTTGCTGGTGTTGACCTTCTTCACCGCCGCACAGCTGTGGATTTTGCTGCGCGCCGAGTTTCTAGGTATCGCCTTGATCCTGGTGTACGTCGGCGCAGTCATGGTGCTGTTCTTATTCGTGGTGATGATGCTGGACGTCAACACTGAGCACCTCAAGCAGGGTTTCGCTCGCTACCTGCCTGCGGGCCTGCTCGTGGCCGCAGTTATGGCAGCGCAAATGATCGCGGTCCTGGGAGCCCGCAACTTTGGCACCGACAAGTTCGCTGGCCCAGCTGAACTACCCGCTGGCTACAGCAACACCGAGGAATTGGCGCAACTGCTCTTTACCGAATATCTGATTGCGGTGGAGGTTGCGGCACTCGTGTTAACCGTGGCCGTAATCGCCGCCGTTGCGCTGACGCTGCGTAAGCGAACGGGCGTGCGCACCCAGGACATCGCCGCGCAAATTGCGGTAAAGCGATCGGATCGCGTGCGCTTAGTGAAAATGCCCTCTGAAGGCTCAAAGGTGGACAGCTGATGACGAGTAGCATTCCCCTATCGCACTTCCTAACGGTCAGCGCCATGCTGTTTTGCATTGCCCTGGCAGGCATCTTCATCAACCGAAAAAACGTGATCATCTTGCTCATGTCAATCGAATTGATGCTGCTAGCTGTAAACACGAATTTTATTGCCTTTTCGCGCTATCTAGGCGACGCATCGGGTCAGGTATTCGTATTTTTCATCCTCACGGTCGCCGCGGCTGAAGCGGCAATCGGATTGGCCATATTGGTCGTGCTGTTCCGCAGCCGAGGCACTATCAACGTCGAAGAACTCGACAGTCTGAAGGGTTGACGCCAGTGATCACTAAAGGACTGCTGCTGTGGATCGCCTTGGCCCCGTTGGGCGGCGCCTGTTTGGCGGGCTTGTTTGGACGCCAGATTGGGCGCGTTGGCTCGCACTTGGCAACGATTGCTGGCGTTGGGATCAGCTGCGTGTTGTCGCTATACGTATTCAAGCTGCTGGCATTGGATGCGGTCGATCCCGTCAATATGAACATCTATACGTGGATGGAGATTGGCGACATCAGCGCGCAAGTGGGCTTTTTGGTTGATCGCCTAACTGCGCTGATGATGGTCGTAGTTACCTTTGTCTCGCTGATGGTTCACGTCTACACCATCGGCTACATGCGCGACGATCCCGGTTATCAGCGCTTCTTCGCCTACATCGCCCTGTTCACCTTCGCGATGCTGATGCTGGTGATGAGTAACAACTTCCTGCAGCTGTTCTTCGGCTGGGAATTGGTTGGCTTGGTCTCTTATTTGCTGATCGGTTTTTGGTACAAGAAGCCAACCGCGATCTTCGCCAATCTGAAAGCCTTCTTGGTCAATCGGATCGGTGACTTTGGCTTCCTGCTCGGTATCGCCGGCGTGCTGGCTTACTTGGGCACGCTGGACTACGCCACCGCCTTCGCCCGGGCCAGTACGCTGAACGGCCAAACCATGGACGTCGGCTTTGGCGGCTATCAAATCGAGGTCGTCACCGCTATTTGCCTGCTGCTGTTTGTAGGCGCAATGGGTAAAAGCGCACAGGTCCCGCTGCACGTGTGGCTACCCGACTCGATGGAAGGCCCGACGCCAATCTCCGCCCTGATTCACGCGGCGACTATGGTCACCGCCGGCATCTTCATGGTCGCGCGGATGTCGCCACTGTTTGAAATGTCAGACGCCGCGCTCAGCGTGGTCATGATCATTGGTGCAATAACCGCCTTCTTCATGGGGCTGGTTGGTATCGTTCAAAACGACATCAAGCGTGTAGTGGCGTACTCGACGCTGTCCCAGCTCGGCTATATGACCGTCGCTCTGGGCGCGAGCGCTTACTCGGTAGCCATATTCCATTTGGCCACGCACGCCTTCTTCAAAGCACTGCTGTTCCTCGGCGCAGGCGCGGTAATCATCGCCATGCACCACCAGCAGGATCTGCGCAAAATGGGCGGATTGCGCAAGTTCACGCCGATTACCTGGATCACAGCTTGGGTAGGCACGCTGGTCCTAGTCGGCACACCGCTAACTTCAGGCTTCTACTCCAAGGACCTGATCATCGAAGCGGTGCATGCATCGACTCGTACGGGTTCGGGCTTTGCCTACATCTGCGTACTGCTGGGCGTATTCGTCACTGCGTTTTACTCGTTCCGCATGCTTTACCTAGTATTCCACGGTAAGGCGCGTTGGGAAGATGGCGCGAAAGATGATCATCATGGCGAGCACGATGAGCACCACCATGTGGTTGACGCCAATCACCCGCCCAAGGAACCCGGCTGGGTTATCACCGTGCCGCTAATCGCATTGGCTATTCCATCGCTATTGATTGGCTACTGGGCGGTGCAACCACTCGTTTTCGGCGATTTTTTCGCCGGCGCAATTACGGTGAACCCGGCTAACGATGTCGTTGCCAAAATCGGCGAGCAGTTCCATGGTCCGGGAGCAATGGCGCTGCACGGATTGATGACGCCGGTGTTTGGTTTATTGGTTCTCGGCTTCGCGTCCGCGACATATTTGTACCTGATCAAACCGGAGCTCCCGGGCAAGATCAAGACCAAACTGCATTGGGCCTGGGCGATACTGGACTACAAGTACGGGTTCGACGCTTTCAATCAGAAAGTTTTTGCCAGCGGCAGCGTTGGATTAGGACGTTTCTTGTGGCGCTGGACTGATCAGGGCCTGATCGACGGTGTGTTGGTCAATGGAACGGCCAACACTATTAAACGACTCGCGCTGGTTGTACGCCGCATGCAGTCCGGCCTGCTTTATCACTACGCCTTTGTCATGATCATTGGTTTGATCGTGATAATGGCGGCCTTCGCCTTTGCCCGCTGAGCCGACCAGGGAAGGATGCCCATGAGCCAGAGTCTGCTCACCCTACTCATTTTTATCCCCATCATCGGCGGCGTGCTGACTGTGGCCTGTGGCGAGCAACGCCATGGTTTAGCGAAGTGGCTAGCGCTGGCGACCTCAATACTCACGCTGGCCCTTTGCATTCCGCTTTGGACGGGATTCGACGCCAGCATAGCGACCATGCAGTTCGTCGAAGACTATGCGTGGATTGAGGCCTTCCATATTCGCTACACGCTCGGTGTAGACGGCTTTGCGTTGCCGCTGGTCATTCTCACGGCGATGATCACCGTGCTGGTGCTGATCTCAGCCTGGGAAGTCATCGACAAACTCGTCGCTCAGTACTTTGGCGTCATGCTGATCCTGGAAGGCTTCATGATCGGCGTGTTCTGCGCGATGGACGCGATGCTGTTCTACGTCTTCTTCGAAGCCATGTTGATCCCGATGTTCTTGATCATTGGCATCTGGGGTGGACCGAATCGCGTTTACGCCACGATCAAGTTCTTCCTCTACACCTTCCTGGGCTCGGTGTTCATGCTGGTCGGGTTAATTTATCTCTACCTGCAGACGGTAGCGACGGGTGATCCGAGCTTCGCCATCAGCAGTTTTCAGTCCATGCCGCTGACGATGTCGGCGCAAGTTTGGCTGTTCTTCGCGTTCTTGATGGCCTTCGCGGTAAAGATCCCGATGTTCCCGGTGCATACTTGGCTACCGGACGCGCATGTCGAGGCGCCAACCGGCGGTTCCATGGTGCTGGCGGCGATCATGCTGAAAATAGGCGGCTACGGGTTTATCCGCTTTTCGCTGCCGGTGACGCCAGACGCATCGGCAGATCTGGCTTGGCTGATGGTCGCCTTGTCACTAATCGCGGTGATTTACATCGGTTTGGTGGCCCTGGCCCAGCAAGATATGAAGAAGCTGATCGCCTATTCTTCCATCTCGCACATGGGCTTCGTCACGCTCGGCCTATTTATTGCTATCGCTTTGGCCTTTGGCAGAACTACGCTGGACGCTGCGCATCTGGCTATACAAGGCGCCATGGTGCAAATGATCTCGCACGGCTTCATCTCGGCGGCGATGTTTGCTGGCGTCGGCGTGCTCTATGACCGCGTCCACAGTCGCGAGATTAGCGCCTACGGCGGTGTGACTAACACCATGCCCTGGTTCGCTGCGCTGATGGTCTTTTTTGCAATGGCGAACAGCGGCTTGCCGGGCACATCGGGTTTTGTTGGCGAGTTCATGGTGATCTTGGCCACCTACCAAGCCAATGGCTGGGTAGCTGCAGGTGCGGCCCTGACCCTGATCCTGGGTGCGGCCTATACCCTGTGGATGGTCAAACGCGTTTTCTTCGGCGAAGTTGCCAACCAAAACGTAGAGCAGTTGAAAGACATCAACTTCCGCGAAACCGTAGTCCTAGGCAGTTTGGCAGGCATGGTGCTGCTAATCGGTTTATGGCCGAAACCGTTGATCGACGTAATGCAGCCGAGCGTCGAGCAGCTCGCGCATCAAATGACGATCAACAAAGTACCGCGCACGATCAAACCCGCGCTTGCACCGTCGCCCTGAACCAGCAGCCTAATCCAGGTTTAAATCCATGATCGAGTCATTCGCTGATCTAGCACCAATCCTCCCGGAGCTAATACTGCTGGCGTTCATCATTTTGGTGATGCTGACCGATTTGTATGTGGACGAACGTCGCCGCGGCATTTTGCACGGCATCAGCATTGTCGGCTTGGTCCTGACCGGCGTCGCCTGCATTCGCGGTTTTGAGGCAGGGCAGTCCACCGAGATCCTGGGCGGGCTGATGGTGCGTGACAGCATCGGCGACTTGCTCAAGGTGTTCATTTTGATGATCACCGCAATCGTGCTGACCTATGCCAAGCACAGCCTGCGCACACATAAGCTGTTCGTCGGCGAGTTCTATCTGCTGGTTCTGTTCGCTGTGCTGGGCATGTTTCTGCTCGTTTCCAGCACCAATTTCATCATGCTCTATTTGGGATTGGAGTTGCTGGCGCTGTCTGGCTATGCGCTAGTCGCTTTAGACAGGGATTCACCAATCGCCTCAGAAGCGGCGATGAAGTACTTCGTTGTCGGTGCAATAGCCTCCGGCCTGCTGCTGTATGGCATGTCCATCTTGTACGGCATCAGTGGCAGCCTGCAGATCGACGAAATCGCTACCGCGGTCGCCTATGGTCAGTCCAAGGCGGTACTGGCGTTCGCACTGACCTTTGTTATTGTCGGCCTCGCTTTCAAGTTTGGCGCGGTTCCATTCCACATGTGGATCCCGGACGTCTATCACGGGGCCCCGACCGCATCGACCGTCTTCATCGCCACTGCACCCAAGATCGCGGCAATTGGTATGGCTTACCGCCTGCTGCCCGGCGCCCTGCCGTCGTTGAGTGCCGATTGGACCGAGATTTTGGCACTGCTCGCGCTGTTGTCGCTGCTACTCGGTAATTTCGCGGCCATTGCGCAAACCAATCTCAAGCGCATGTTGGCGTATTCGACGATCTCGCACGTTGGCTTCCTGTTCCTCGCACTCCTAGGCGGTACCGCGGATGGCTACGCTGCCGCGACCTTCTACGCACTCACCTATGCCTTGATGACCGCGGGCGCGTTCGGCGTGATTATCGCTCTGTCCAGACAGGGCTTTGCCGCAGATCAAATAGACGATTACAAAGGCCTGAATCAGCGCCACCCCTGGTTGGCATTCATCATGCTGCTGTTGATGGCATCCCTGGCAGGCATTCCACCGCTGGTAGGCTTCTTCTCCAAGCTGTTGGTCCTGCAAAACGCTGTACTAGCAGGCTACCTGTGGCTAGCAGTCGTAGCCGCCGTTTGCGCGGTGATTGGCGCCTTCTACTATCTGCGCGTGATTAAGGTGATGTACTTCGACGCGCCTACACGAGAAATCGAGTACAGCGCGCCTGGCGATCTAAAATTTGTCTTGGGCTTAAACGGGCTAGCGCAGATCGCTCTGGGACTCGGCTGGGGCCCGCTCGTGGCGCTTTGCCTGCTTGCTTGGCGATAGGCCAAAGTCAACTGAATTGGAGTGCTCTGAAAAGAACAGAAAGTCGCCCGTAAGCTCACAGATTTTCTTGCTAAATCTGATTCGAATCGTTATAGTTACTCGTTCAGGTGCGGGGTGGAGCAGTCTGGCAGCTCGTCGGGCTCATAACCCGAAGGTCGCAGGTTCAAATCCTGCCCCCGCTACCAGTATTCGACATTGGGGCCTCTTTAAGAGGCCCTTTTGTTAGGACGCATGAGCAGCTAAGTTATTGGTTTTTTTAGCTGGCATGGGTTCGGTACAGGACGTGCAGTGTCGGGCGAAACCGACAAATCGCGAAATGGGCCTAGTGCCCATTTTTTCGTTTCAGGCTTTAGGAAGTTAGCTCACAGCAATGCCAACCAGCAACCCCGTCAACCTCGAAAGCCTGACCAACGACGCCGTGGCGTCGCTGGGTTTTGAGATGCTCGGAATGGAGCTCAATTTAAGCGATGGCGGCGGCATGATGCGGATTTATATCGACCACCCTGAGCGGCCCATCGTGGTTGAAGACTGCGCCACGGTTAGCCGCGAAGTGAGCGCAAGCTTAGACCTCCACGACCCTATACCTGGGAAGTATCGACTAGAAGTGTCTTCACCCGGAATGGATCGGCCGCTGTTTAAGCCGAGCCACTACCAACGCTTTATCGGCGAAAAGGTGAAGCTAACGACGGCGCTGCCGGTTAATGGGCGCAAGCGCTTCAGCGGCACTATTGCCGCAGCGACTGACACCCAAGTAACTGTGGCACTTGAGAACGAAAGCATAGAACTGCCCTACGCCGCGGTCGAGAAAGCCCGCTTGAATCCCAGTTTCGATAAGCCCGGCAAGCCCGGGTCCTCAAAGAGGTAGGCATGAGCAAGGAGTTATTGCTGGTTGTCGATGCAGTCGCCCATGAAAAGGTGCTGCCGCGAGACGTGATCTTCGAAGCACTAGAGGCTGCTTTGGCCTCCGCAGCTAAGCGCAAGCACGGCGGTGACATTGGTGTGCGCGTGTCAATCGACCGGAAGGAGGGGAACTATTCTACTTTCCGGCGCTGGGAAGTGGTCGAAGATGACGCTGAGGTCGAATTTGAAGAGCAGGTCTTGCGCCTGAGCGCAGCCAAAGAACGTGATTCTGAATTGGAGCTCGGCGGATTCGTCGAAGAACCAATCGATAACCCAGACTTTGGCCGTATCGCTGCGCAGACTGCCAAACAGGTCATCGTGCAGCGCGTTCGAGAAGCCGAGCGTGCGCAAATTGTTGATCAGTACAAAGACCGCGCCGGCGAGATGATTACCGGTCTAGTAAAGCGCGTTGAGCGCGGCAATGTCTATCTCGACTTGGGCGGCAACGCCGAGGCAATCGTCACCAAGGAGCGAATGATTGCTCGGGAGACGGTAAGAGCCGGCGATAGGCTGCGTGGACTCCTTTATGACGTACGCGCAGAGGTTCGCGGACCGCAGCTATTCGTCGGTCGCACCATGCCCGAGTTCATGATGGAGCTGTTCAAGCTGGAAGTGCCGGAAGTCGGACAAGGACTGGTCACCATTATGGCCTGTGCCCGCGATCCGGGTGATCGCGCCAAGATCGCCGTGCGCGCCAACGATCCGCGTACCGACCCAATCGGGGCCTGCATTGGTATGCGCGGCTCGCGCGTACAGGCGGTGTCCAATGAGCTCAACGGCGAACGCGTAGACATCGTGATGTGGAACGAACAGCCCGCAGAGTTCGTCATTAACGCCATGCAGCCTGCCGAAGTGCAGTCCATTGTGGTCGACGAAGAGCGTCGCTCAATGGATATTGCAGTGGCTGAGGACAAGCTGGCGCAGGCCATTGGCCGCGGCGGACAGAATGTTCGTTTGGCCAGCAAGCTAACCGGTTGGCAACTCAACGTCTTGACCGCCGATCAAGCTCGTGCCAAAAGCGAGTCCGAAGCCGACGTCGTACGTGAGGTCTTTATGGACAAGCTACAGGTCGATACCGAGATCGCCAGCATTTTGGTGAACGAGGGTTTTAGCACGCTGGAAGAAATCGCCTACGTGCCGACTTCCGAGCTACTCACCATCAGTGAATTCGACGAAGACATCGTTGAGGAGTTACGTACACGTGCACGTGACGCCCTTCTGACGCAGATGATTGCGGCAGAGGAGGAGTTAGAAGCACATCGACCAGCGGATGATTTGCTGGGACTGGAAGGCATGGATGAGGCGACAGCCTTTGCCTTGGCTGGACGTGGGGTAACGACCCAAGAAGATCTGGCCGAATTGGCAACAGATGAGCTGTTAGACCTCGAGAGCATGACCGAAGAGCGCGCCGCAGCCCTGATCCTGGCTGCACGTGCACCGTGGTTCGAGTCCGATTCCGCTGCCTGATTTAGGCAGACGACGCATAGAACGAAAGATTCAAGGAGCATCCATGGCCGGTGTGACCGTCAAGCAACTCGCAGGCGTTCTGGGCGTCGACGCGGATCGACTGCTAGAGCAGTTGTCCGACGCAGGGCTTAAGTTTTCCAACGCAGATCAGGAAGTTAGCAACACTGAGAAGGTGAAGCTGCTCGAGCATCTGCGCGCCTCGCACGGCAAGAAAGATAGCGAGATCACCAAGGGTCCTGCGCAGATTACTCTCAAGCGCAAGACCATCAGCGAAATCACCGTTGCTGGCGCCGGTTCTGGACGCAGCGGAAGCGGCACCAAGACCGTCAACGTCGAGGTTCGCCAGCGCAAGACCTATATCAAGCGCAGCACGGTGCAGGAGCAATTCGACAACGATCCTGAGCGCGAAGAGGCACAGCGCCTGCTCAGCGAGTCGCACCTACGCCGCGAAGAGGAAGAGATTGAGAAGCGCGCAGCTGAAGAACAGCGCTTAGCCGCCGAAGCAGAGCAAAAGAAGGCGGAAACAGAAGCCGCTCGCGTTGCCGCTGAAGAAGAAGCTGCTCGTGTCGCAGCCGAAGAAGCTGTGCGCACCGCCGAAGAGGAAGAGCGCAAGCGCGAAGAAGAAAAGCGTGCTCGCGATTCCAAGCCCAAAGAACGCCCTGTGCGCTTCGCCGAGCCCGATGCTAAGCCGAAGCCCCATCATGGCAAGCATCGTGCAGACGATAAGCGTAAAGGCAAAAGCGATTCGAACTCACCGAAGTCTGGTCGCGGTGAGCTGCACTTGTCTGAGAGCGCACGGCGTGCCAAACGCAACAAGCCGCATCGCAGCAAGTCCCATGGGGCACGCGGTGGCAGTGGCGAGCACGGATTTTCACGGCCAGTTGCACCGATCAAGCGCGACGTGGAGATCGGTGAAACGATCATCGTCGGTGAGTTAGCCCAGCGCATGGCGGTCAAGGTTGGAGAAGTGATCAAGGCCCTAATGAAGATGGGCATGATGGTAAACATCAACCAAACCATTGACAACGACACAGCATCACTAGTTGCTGAAGAACTGGGCCATACGGTGATCGAAGCAAGCGAGAAGGATCTGGAGACAGTATTGACATCTCGTGCCAACACCCACGACGAACTGACTCGGCCACCGGTGGTTACCATCATGGGCCATGTCGATCACGGCAAGACGTCGCTGCTAGACCATATTCGCCGGACCCGAGTGGCCTCGGGCGAAGCCGGCGGAATCACTCAGCACATCGGCGCTTACCACGTTGATACCGGCAAAGGCGTCGTTTCTTTCCTCGATACGCCCGGCCATGCTGCCTTCACGTCGATGCGAGCTCGTGGCGCGAAAGTCACTGACTTGGTGATCCTGGTCGTTGCTGCCGACGACGGCGTCAAGCCGCAAACGATTGAGGCTATTGCACATGCCAAGGCAGCGGGCGTTCCGCTGATCGTGGCGATGAACAAAATCGACAAGCCGGAAGCAAACGCTGAGAAAGTGAAGCAGGGACTGCTTCAGCACGAGGTCGTGTCGGAAGAGTACGGCGGCGATGTTCCGTTTGTACCGGTTTCAGCCAAGACCGGTGAAGGCATTGACACGCTGCTGGAAACGATCTTGCTGCAGGCCGAGGTGATGGAACTGACCGCACCGACCGAGGGCGCTGCGCGCGGAACCGTGGTCGAATCCAGTCTGGACAAGGGCCTTGGCCCAGTTGCCACAGTGCTGGTCCAGAGCGGGACGCTACGGAAGGGCGACATTCTGCTTTGCGGTACCCAGTTTGGTCGTGTACGTGTGATGTTCGATGAGGGTAACCATCAGACTAGTGCTGCTGGACCATCAATCCCGGTTCGAGTGGTCGGCCTTCAGGGAACGCCAGATGCAGGCGATGACTTCCTAGTCGTTGAGGACGAGAAGTCCGCTCGCGAAGCCGCAGCACAGCGCGAAGCGCGGACTCGCGAGATGCGCTTGTCCAAGCAAGGCCCAACTAAGCTGGAAGACGTCTTTGGTCAGATTGGTCAGGAAGAGGTTCTGATCCTGAACATGATGATCAAGGCCGACGTGCAGGGCTCCACAGAAGCACTGCGCGAATCGCTTACTGCCTTGTCCAACGACCAGATTCGAGTCAACGTAATCGCTTCGGGAGTCGGTGGTATCACCGAATCCGATGCGCAGTTGGCGGTGGCGTCCAACGCCGTTGTCATAGGCTTCAACGTCCGTGCCGATGCCAAGGCGCGTAAAGTTCTGGCCGAGGGCAACTTGGAGGTCGAGTACTTCAGCATCATTTACGAGGCCATCGACTACACCAAGAAAGCGCTCACCGGCCTGCTCGGTACGGAAACGCGCGAGAAGATTATCGGTCTAGCTGAAGTCCGCGACGTGTTCCGCTCAAGCAAGTATGGTTCGGTTGCCGGCTCCATGGTCACCGAAGGCGTGGTCAAGCGGAACCTGCCGATCCGCGTCTTGCGCGATAGCGTGGTGATCTTCGAAGGCGAGTTGGAGTCGCTGCGGCGCTTCAAGGAAGTCGTTGAGGAAGTCCGTAACGGTACTGAGTGCGGTATCGCGGTTAAACAGTACAACGATGTGAAACCCGGTGATCAGATCGAGTGTTTCGAGCGCATCGAGGTTCAGCGTACGCTGTAGCGAGTACACGGCTTGATGTGGCGGTGCCACATCAAACCAACTGAACCCACTCGACCTGACACAGGAAATTCATGGGACACCGCGAGTATCAACGCACAGATCGAATCTCCGCCCTACTCCGCCGGGAGTTGGGGCAGTTGATTCACCATGACGTGCGCGAGCGCTACATACCTGACGTCAGCGTGTCAGACGTCGAGGTTAGTCGGGACATTGGTGTTGCGAAGGTCTACGTCACCGCGCTCAAGGCAGAAGAGGGCTTACCCGCGGTAGCGCTGCTGAACGAAGCGGCAAAGGGCTACAGGCGGGCGCTCTCCAAAGTCTTGCGCCTGCGCCAAGTGCCCGAGCTACGATTCCATTACGACGACTCAGTCGATCGCGGAGAGCGGATCGACGCGCTACTGCGCGGATTAGATGACCCCAAGTAGCCCAACCACTCAACCCAAGGCGAAGCGTCTGTTTGGACCTGTCGACGGCCTGGTATTGCTCGATAAGCCCACCGGGATGAGTTCAAACCGCGCCCTGCAGGCGGTTCGCAGACTTTATGCCGCTGAAAAGGCTGGCCACACCGGCGCTCTTGATCCGTTGGCCAGTGGAATGTTGCCGCTGTGTTTTGGTGAAAGTACGCGCTTAGCCGGGCTGCTGCTCAATGCGGATAAGGCCTATGAGACCACCGCCACGCTCGGCGCGCGCAGCAACACCGGTGATAGCGACGGTGAGCTGTTTGATCAACGGCTGGTGCCGGATTTAGGCGAAGCCGATATCGAGGCAGCGCTTGCCCGCTTCCGCGGCGATATCATGCAGACGCCACCGATGTATTCAGCGCTCAAACACAAGGGTCAGCCGCTGTACAAACTGGCCAGAAAGAACGTGGAAATCGAGCGCAAACCCAGGCCGCTAACGATTCGTCAATTGCGGCTGGTGGGACGAGAAAGCAATAAGTTGCACTTAGAAGTGGAGTGCACCAAGGGCACCTACATTCGCAGCTTGGTTGAGGACATAGGCCAAGCGCTGGGCTGCGGTGCCCACGTGACAGCTTTGCGCAGAACATGGGTGCAGGGATTTCGCGGTCAGCCGATGCAGCAACTGCAAGAATTGGAGGACATGGAATCCGCCCAGTTGGATCGGTATTTGCTGCCCACCCTTGCCGGACTGGAAGGCACAGACCGAGTCAGCCTGAGCGCGGAACAGGCGCAACGCCTGTGCCATGGACAGCCACTGTTCCTAGAGCTACCGGCAACCCAGCGAAGCGCCATACTCGCCCCAGATGGCAAGCTACTGGCTGTAGCAGCTATCGATGAGCAAGGTCGCGTTACGGTCCAGGCGCGCTTCGGCACGCGTAACTCAGGTAGCGCTTGAGCCAAACGCCACTTGCTCATCAAGAGTTAGTTCCATATACTTAACCGCTTTACATCGGAGCCCGTGCCATGAAGGTACTTTCCTCGCTTAAGTCCGCCAAGTCGCGTCATCGCGACTGCCGCGTGGTTCGCCGTCGTGGCAAAGTATTCGTGATTTGCAAAAGCAACCCACGATTCAAGGCCCGCCAGCGCTAAGCCACAGGCGTGTGAACCTAAAAAGCCGGTCGCAGACCGGCTTTTTCGTGTTCAAAATTTGGTCAATCCAACACGCCTGCGCCTAACCCGGAGTTTCATAAACTTCACGCGCCCTCGCTAGGCCCTTGATCGCCCAGCGACTTTTTCTCAGTCGGGTGTATGAACCACTACAC
>QIMA01000035.1 GCA_003233535.1 Rhodanobacteraceae bacterium | reverse complement strand
GAGCTGGTTCAGGTTCGATGACAGGCGAGATTGGCCGAGGACAGAGAGTGCCGAGGCGACGTTCTGATCGTTGGCTGCCGGCCGCCTGAGAATGCGCCGCTTTTTGACATGGTCACCGAGCAATACGGATCGGATGTAGGTCCCAAGAGGCTGTTGTCCTGCCAGCTTGTCGAGCCGCTTCCGTTCACCGGACGTTAGGCGAATGGAAAATGGCCGCGTGGCATTTGCCTCTTTGCGCTCCGTTTGGCCTGGGCTACAAACAGAGTTGAAGGCATTGGAAACATGGGTAGGAGCGCCGCTCATGGCTGCGGCTCCTGGAAATACGGAGCCTCTCGTTCCAGCAGATCGTTCCACGCCTCCAACGTCTCAATGATCTCGACGGTATCGAAGGAGTGGTTTAAAGTTCCTCCCGTTGTCTCCGCCATCTTTTTGCGGCTCAGACGCGAGGCGGTCTGAACGGGTCAACGCGACGCTCTAAGCCCCATCCTCGCTTTCGTCCACCACCGGCAGCATGCCCCACTTCATGGCTAGCTTGGTGAGTCCCACCATTGAGGTCAGACCCATTTTGCGCAGCAATCGACCCTTGTGGGTGCTCACCGTCTTATAGGCCATGTTCATCCGTTCGGCGATGGCCTTGATGTCGGGTTCATGCAGGAGCGCGATGGCGATCTCCATTTCCTTTGGCGAGAGCTCATCGAACGGTGATTTGTCTCCCCCAGGGATTAGGCTTACGGCTACGGCCTGAGCGATTTCGCTGCTGATAAATCGTTGACCGCTCAAAATCGCGTGGACGCCGCGGACCAGTTCATCGGCCTCGCAGCCTTTGCCGAGGTAGCCCAGCGCGCCGGTCGCCAATATCTGTTTCGGGAAGGGCTGTTCGGTGTGTGCGCTCAAGATCGCCACTTTCTGCTCCGGCATGTGCTCTGCCAGGCGTCTGGCTACCTCTAGTCCGCTCAGTTTCGGCATGCTCAGGTCGAGTAGCAGCAGATCCGGCCGATGTTTGCGCACCATCGCGATCGCTTCGAGTCCGTCAGCGGCCTCAGCTACGACCTTGAAGCCGCCGTGTTGTTCGAGGATGGCCTTTATTCCGGTGCGAACGAGCACGTGGTCGTCGGCGAGTACGATCCTGACCATGAGCGATTCCTAGCGGCTAGACAGTGTCCTTCATAGCCCGCGTGAGCGGCACAATCAAGGGATTGTGTCGATGCTAGCCCGGATATTTCATGAACTCGCGCGATGCTCGCGCAGGACATTTCACAGTGTTTTTTCAAGAAAAGGGAGCGGTGTAGTGGTTCATACACCCGACTGAGAATTGTCGCTGGGCGATCAAGGGCCTAGCGAGGGTGCGTGAAGTTTATGAAATATCAGGGCTAAGTGGTGCCGGCCAACCACTGTTCACGTTCACGCAGCCAACGCCGGGCCATTCGCTTGATGGATGCATCCCATGCGGGGCTCGCCAGTTCGGCTATTGGCCACCAGCGCAGGGCCAGCGATTCGTGACTGACTTCGGGTTCCAGCGAGCCTTCGGCAACTATCACGTAGCGGATGTCGTAGTGGGTGTGCTCGGGCTCGGTCTTGCGCGCTGGGATTTGGTGGTCGTCGAGATCAAACAGCGGTCGCAGTAGCTGTAGTTGACTCAGTCCCGATTCTTCCTCGGCCTCTTTGCGCGCTACGGCAGCGATGTCGAGGTCGCCATCAGCGTGTCCACCCAACTGCAGCCAGCGCTGCAGCTTACGGTGATGGGTGAGCAGCACGCGCTCGCCTGGCGGGTCGATCAGCCACGCCGCGCCGGTCAGATGGCCGGTTGTGAGCGTGCGTTCTGCGCAGTTCGGGTGGGCCTGCACGAAGTGGGTGAAGCGTTGCGCGCGCTCTTGATCGCTAGGGTGGCGGGACGCAAATTCGGTGAGTTCGGCGCAGAGGGCCTTTCGACTGGTCATGGCGGACTGGCAAGCGGGATGGTGTGCTAGCTTAACCGCCGAATGACGGGAGAGCGATGCATGGAGCCGGAAGTACAGACCCTGCGCGAACCGAGTTTGCTCGACGCGCTGCTACCTCTGATAGCGCTGGTGGTAATGCTCTTTTTGAGCGTCTCGCTGTATGCCGACAACTCCTCGTATGGCGCCAATCAGATAGCTCTGCTGTTAGCTGCAGGTGTCGCCGGGCTGATTGGGTTAAAGAATGGCTTGCGCTGGGAAGCTATCGAAGATGCCGTGGTGCAAGGAGTGTCGGTGTCGACCAAGGCGGTGTTTATTCTGCTAATGGTGGGTTCGTTGATTGGTACCTGGATCTTGGCAGGCATCGTCCCAACCCTGATCGGTTACGGGCTGCAAATCCTCTCGCCGTCGATCTTCTATGCGGCTAGCTGTGTGATTTGTGCCATCGTTGGACTGGCCATCGGCAGTTCCTGGACCGTGGCCGGCACCATCGGCATTGCTCTGATGGGTGTCGCTGCTGCGATGGGTCTATCGCCGGCAATTACCGCGGGTGCGGTCATTTCTGGCGCGTACTTCGGCGACAAAATGTCGCCGCTTTCGGACACGACCAATCTGGCGCCTGCGGTTGCCGGGGCCGATTTGTTTGAACACATACGCGCGATGATCTGGACCACGGGGCCCAGTTTCGTCATCGCGCTGACGCTGTTCGCGGTGATCGGGCTCAACGCCGAACCGGTGGTCAGCGGCGATGGGCTGGGCGACGTTAGCAGCATGCTCCAGGCACAGTTCAACGTGGGCTGGTATTTGCTGATCCCCGTGGCTGTGGTTTTTCTACTCGCTATGCGCAAGTTTCCTGCACTGCCAACCATTGCTATCGGTGCCCTGTTGGGCGCTGTTTTCGCGATGGTTTTTCAGCCCGAGCAGACCGCCGCGGTCGGCGCCGCAGACAGTCGCGGACATGCGATGGCGCTGCTGGCCGGGGCCTGGACAGCCATGTTTGACGGCTACCAATCCAGCACCGGAATCGACCGCGTAGATTCTTTGCTCAGCCGCGGCGGCATGTCGAGCATGCTCAACACAGTTTGGCTAATACTGTGTGCAATGGCCTTTGGTTCGGTGATGGAGCGGGTGGGGCTGCTCAAGCGCCTCGTGCAAAGCGTGCTGCGCGCCGCACACACCGCCACGGGGCTGATTTTGGCCACCTTGTTCACCACCATCGGCGTCAACGTGATTGCTGCCGACCAGTACATGGCAATCGTGCTGCCGGGTCGGCTATATCGAGATGAGTTCGAGCGCCGCGGCCTGCATCCGGTAAATCTCTCCCGAGCGCTGGAAGACGCCGGCACGCTGACTTCGCCGCTGGTGCCGTGGAATACCTGCGGCGCCTATATGGCCGCCACGCTTGGAGTTGCGACGGTGGCCTACTTGCCGTTTTGCTTCTTCAACCTGATCAATCCGCTGATCGCCGGCGCGTTTGCGGTGGTCGGTTTTCAGGTGCGGCAGATGGCGGTTGAGGCTCGGGCTGCGAGCTAAGGTTCGAGCGCAAAAAGATCCGTTCGCGCACTGTTTGAACTGCGGACCTGGCTCGCTGGTAAGCAAAAGAATCGTCAGCTGAGCTGGCTCTCACCCGAGCCGGGATAATCCTGCTCAGCCCTCAGCCCTCAACCTAACCAACACCTGCTCCAGCTTCTCCGGCAGCGGCGCAGACCAAATGCGGTCCTGTTCTTCGCCCGGTAGCCGCAACCGCATGCTGGCGGCGTGTAGAAATAGCCGATCTAGTCCTAGTCGACGCAGGTCTTGGTTGGTTTGTGCGTCGCCGTACTTGGGGTCGGCAGCGACCGGGTGGCCGGCATACAGCGAATGTACCCGGATCTGGTGAGTGCGGCCGGTTTCGATCTTGACCTCGACCAACGTACATTCGGCAAAGCGCTCAAGTACGCGAAAGCGGCTTAGTGAGGCTTTGCCATCGGTGGATACTTGCACCATGCGCTCACCGCCGCTGAGCACGTGCTTACGCAGCGGGGCGTTGACGTCGAACCGGTCTTTCTCGATTCGGCCGGCGAGCAAACTTAAGTAGCGCTTATCGACGGTGCCTACGCGCAGTTGCTCTTGGATTGCAAGCAGGACTCGCCGTCGTTTGGCTACCAGCATCAGGCCGCTGGTGTCGCGGTCGAGTCGATGAATGAGCTCCAGCTTGCCCTTGGGACGGAGTTGGCGGAGCGCTTCAATCGCGCCATAGCTCACTCCGCTGCCGCCGTGGGCTGCCAAGCCTGACGGCTTATCCAAGACTAGCAAATCGCTATCTTCGAACAAGATGCTGCTTTGCAGGGCTTCTAGCGACTGCTTCGAGGCGGCAATGGGTGCGCCAGCGCTGGGCAAGCGCACCGGCGGTATGCGCACTGTTTGCCCGCTGAGTAGCCGTTGGTCGGGCTTGCAGCGACCGCCGTCCACGCGAACTTGGCCGGAGCGCATGAGCCGATAGACCAGAGACCGAGGCGCGCCTTTAAGCTGGCCGAGCAAGAAATTGTCCAAGCGTTGTCCTTCGCGGTCGGCATCGACTTCGATCATGCGCACGCTGCTGCTCGGAGCGTCCGCTGGCGTGGCCGTGCGGCGCTGCTCTGGAGCTGGACGTAGTTCGTCGTTGCTCTTTCGTTTGGCCACGTTCTTGCCACCCACAGGCAGCCGGTTAACGGCCTTGAGTGAGTCTGACTTGCCGCTGTTTTTGATGGTTTTACCCAACCCCGGCCGGCTTCTTGCTTTTGCCGCTGGGGTCGCTTTGCCTAGTTTGCTTCGATTTCGAGTCATCGCTTGTTATAGTTGGGTGTTGTCTGCGCTAAGGGCGGAGCCGTGAGAGCGGAACCGCGGCGAGGAACGACGCGAATTTACGGGGCCGTTGCGCGCCTGTCACATGGCAGCAACGCGGGCGGTCCATTACAGGGCGACGCTCCTCAATCCGACCAATCGTAGCCGCACCGCTTTAGAGAAGCGTACATCACGCCTCTATGCGGCCGCTGGATTGCGCCGGATCGGGTGGGTTGAGCGCGCCAAGGAATTACCAATGAAGAGAATGTTGATTAACGCCACGCAGGCAGAAGAGCTGCGCGTGGCGATCGTGGATGGTCAGAGTCTGTACGACTTGGACATCGAAATCCCCTCCCGCGAACAAAAAAAGGCGAATATCTACAAAGCGCGAATCTCCCGGGTCGAACCTAGCCTGGAAGCCTGCTTTGTCGAGTACGGTGGCGATCGCCACGGATTCCTGCCGCTCAAGGAGGTGTCCAAACAGTATTTTCAACCGGGCACCAACAGCAAGAGCAACATTCGCGAATTGCTCAAAGAGGGCCAGGAACTGCTGGTTCAGGTAGAGAAAGAGGAGCGCGGCAACAAAGGCGCCGCGCTAACTACCTTCATTAGCTTGGCCGGGCGCTACATGGTGCTGATGCCCAATAGCCCGAGTGCCGGCGGCGTATCTAGGCGCGTCGAGGGTGAAGACCGCGTCGCGTTGAAAGAAGCGATGGAGCAGTTGGAACTGCCGGACGGTATGGGTTTGATCGTGCGCACGGCGGGCGTCGGCCGCGATGCATCCGAGCTGCAGTGGGATCTGAACTATCTGCTGCAGGTTTGGAGTGCCGTTGAAGAGGCGGCCAAGGCGCGGTCGGGGAGTTTCCTGATCTACCAGGAGAGCAAGCTGATCATTCGCGCACTGCGCGACTATCTGCGTACGGACATCGGCGAGATTCTGATCGACGAAGAGTCGCTGTACGACGAAGCTCGCGAGTTCATGCAGCAAGTCATGCCGCACAGCCTGCGCAAACTCAAGCTGTATAGCGATGACGTGCCGCTGTTTACCCGCTACCAGATTGAAAGTCAGATTGAGAGTGCGTTTTCGCGCGAGGTCAGGCTGCCATCGGGCGGCTCTATCGTGGTCGATCATTCTGAAGCTCTGATCGCGATCGACATCAACTCAGCGAAGGCGACCAAGGGTAGCGACATCGAAGCGACGGCCTTCAACACGAACCTTGAAGCATCCGACGAAGTTGCTCGGCAACTGCGCATTCGCGATCTCGGCGGTCTGATCGTGATTGATTACATCGACATGGAGAGTCAGCGCCATCAGCGTCAAGTCGAAGAACGTCTGCGCGAGGCTTTAAAGATGGACCGCGCGCGCGTCCAAGTGGGCCGGATCTCGCGCTTCGGACTCATGGAGATGTCCAGGCAGCGCCTGCGGCCGTCTCTGGGCGAATCCACCGGCTTGCTCTGCCCGCGCTGTGAGGGCCATGGACGCATTCGCGGCGTGGAGTCGGTTTCACTAGCGATTTTGCGACTGTTGGAAGAGGAGGCGATGAAGCCCAACACGGGGCAGGTCGTTCTCGAGGTTCCGGTTGCGGTGGGCAATTTCCTCGGCAATGAGAAGCGCACGGCGTTGGTGGCCATCGAAGAGCGTCACAAGCTGCCCATAATCTTGGTCTCCAATGAGCATTTAGATAGCCCGAACTACAAGATCGAGCGGGTCCGCGGTAGCGACGTCGAGAGCGAGCAGACGCCGAGTTACCAGCGTGTGGTGACACCTGAGGTTGAAGTGCCGGTACGAGGCGCCGCCGCTGAGCCGACGGGACCGGTTGCTGCGGTTTCGGTAATCCGCAGCAATACGCCGCCGCCTACGCAACTCGAAGCTGAGGCAGCGCCAGCATCTATCATAGACAAGCCGCTAGGTCTCTGGGCACGATTCATCCAGATGATTAGCGGCGGCGGTCAGACCGCGGCGGCGAAAGCCGCTACTGAGTCCGAACAAGCAAAGAGCAGCGATTCCCGCCAACGCAGGCCCACTCGAGGCAAGACTGGTGGTGACGGACGGCGCGACCGCAATGACCGCCCACGGCGCGGTCGTGGTCGAGACCGTGATGCCGACAGCGACAACCGTGGCAACAGCCGTTCAGGCAAGCGCGACAGCGAAAAGCGCGAGGCCGATGAGGCCAATGGCAACGAATCAAAACGGCGTGATGGACGACCCAAGCGCGACGAGGCAGGATCGAATTCACGCAACAAGAGCCGCGGTGATCAGAGCCAGCAGAAGGTCGCGAAGACCGATGCAGACGCTGAAGTATTAGACAAGAACATTCCGGGTGCGGATAAAACGGTCGGTTCAGAGACGGAAGCGCCGCGTAAGCGTCGCCGTCGCGGTGGTCGTCGCCGTCGCGGTCAGGGCGCTGAGGGTGTCGCAGTCACCGATGCCAATGGCGTAGAGAACGTTGTTGAAGACGCTGCCGTTGAGAGCAGTGAAGCGCCTCAATCGGTTGCTCAAGCCTCTGACGAGTCTGCCGAGAGTGTGCCGGCTGCAAGCGAGCAGCCCGCGCAGAGTTCGGCGCCGGCTAGCGACACCGTCGCTGACGAATCGACCGAATCTACGGGTGATGTCAGCAGCGCAGAGAAAACTGCTGGCGCCGAAAGCAGCGAAGAAGCGGACGAGCGACCACGCAGTCGTCGCGGTCGTCGCGGTCGCGGTCGTGGCCGTGGCAAGGCGGCAACCGATGGTAGCGTTGAGCAAGTTGACGGCGATCTTGGCTCCGCTGACGAGCAGTCGGCTGATTCAGTTCAGTCGGGCGAAGAGAAGCAGGCAGTTACTGGCGATGAGGTCCTGCAAAGCGCTGAGTCGGTGCCTTCAACTCAGTCAGAAGCAGTGGCGGTTGCAGATGAAGCGCCTGCGCCGGCCCCAGTCGATAGCGGACTTGACAAGCCGGCGGAGCCCAAAGCTGATTCGAAGCTAAAAGCGAAGGACGAGACCGACGCTGAGTCTGGAACCGTCGATGCGGCTAAGTCTAGCGAGGCTAAGCCCGGCGATGACGTCGATCCTGGCGACAAGCCGAAACGCAAGCGCAGAACGAGGACAGCGAAGCCGAAGAGCGAGCAGTCAGCGGCCAGCACCGACGTGAAGAGCGACGGCAGCGATCAGCCGGAGCCCAAACAGCCAGACTTGTTAGGTGGCGAATCCAGCCAAGCTGACGAATCCGCCGAGAGTGCGAAAGTGGCTAAGAAAGCTAAGCCAGTCGCTAAGACCGCAGCCGCGAAGCCCAAGCCGGCCAAGCGCAAGCTGATCCAGGTTGAGACACGCAAGCCCGTGGCGGCGGCTGCGCAAACCGATGTTGCCGACGGCGCAAAGGCTGACGAGGCAGCGACTGAGGCTGGCGAGAGCGAGCCAAAGACGCAAGACCAAAGGCCCACGCTAAACTAGCGCTAGCGTGTCTTGTTGCGGCGTTGGCAACACTGCCGGCGCCGCAGTGAGAAAACAATTTGCACGAGCGCTAGCCCGGGACTAGCGCTTGCAGGTATTATCGAGTCCCGGTTTTCCTTAGACCGGGCTCCTCATGACCCCCCTTATATTCGTAACCGGCGGCGTAGTCTCTTCGCTGGGTAAAGGTATCGCTTCTTCTTCGCTGGCTGCCTTGCTGGAATCGCGCGGTTTACGCGTGACGATGATGAAGCTCGACCCCTATATCAACGTCGATCCAGGCACGATGAGCCCGTTCCAGCACGGCGAGGTTTACGTGACCGATGACGGCGCGGAAACCGACCTGGATCTCGGCAATTACGAGCGCTTCGTGCGTAACCGGATGGCCCGCAAGAACAACGTCACCACCGGCAAGATCTACGAGACGGTGATTCGCAAAGAGCGGCGTGGCGATTACCTGGGTGCCACCGTGCAGGTGATACCGCACATTACCGACGAGATTAAGCGCTGCATACGCGGCGCGACCGAGGGCTTTGATGTCGCCTTGGTCGAGGTCGGCGGTACGGTCGGCGACATTGAGTCGTTGCCCTTTTTGGAGGCGATCCGGCAACTGCGTATTGAGCGTGGCGCCGATAAGGCGATGTTCATCCACCTGACGCTGGTGCCGTATATCAAAGCAGCGGGCGAGATTAAGACCAAGCCCACTCAGCACTCGGTTAAGGAACTGCGCTCTATCGGCATTCAGCCCGATGTCTTGCTGTGTCGCTGTGAGCAGCCGCTGCCGGAAACCGAGCGGCGCAAGATCGCCCTGTTTACCAACGTGCCGGTTCCAGCCGTGGTGTCTACGGTGGATGTGGACACAATTTATCGCTTGCCGCTGTGGCTGCATGAGCAGGGTCTGGACCAAATCGTGGTCGACAAGCTCAAGCTGGCTGGCGGCGAGCCGGTGTTGGACGAGTGGCAGGAGACCGTGCGCGCGTACGAATTCCCGCAGGATGAGGTGACCATCGCGATCGCCGGCAAATACGTCGAGCATTCCGATGCGTACAAGAGCCTGGCCGAGGCGCTGCGTCACGGCGGTCTGAAGCAGCAGACTAAGGTCAATCTACGCTGGATTGAGAGCGAAGAAGTAGAGCAGAAGGGCGCGCAAGTGCTGGCCGGTGTAGACGCTGTACTGGTTCCAGGTGGCTTCGGCGAGCGTGGATTCGAGGGTAAAATTGCGGCGGCGCGCTATGCCCGCGAGAATAAAGTGCCATATTTTGGCATCTGTTACGGCATGCAGGCTGCAGTCATCGATTTTGCCCGCGCGACGGCCGGGCTGGAAGGTGCCAACAGCACCGAGAATGACCGCCAGTGTGCGCATCCCGTTATCGCCTTGATTACCGAATGGCGCACGCCATCCGGGGAAATCGAACGGCGCAACGAACAGTCGGACCTGGGCGGGACCATGCGCGTTGGAGGGCAGGAGTGTCGACTCAAGGCTGGCAGCCGCGCGCGCGAACTTTACGGCTCAGACATGGTCCGTGAACGGCATCGCCACCGCTATGAATTCAATAACCTCTACCGGCAGCAGCTAGAAGATGCCGGTTTGATAATTTCCGGCAAATCGATCGATGATTTGCTGGTGGAGATAGTCGAATTGCCCGACCATCCGTGGTTCTTGGCCTGTCAGTTCCACCCGGAATTCACTTCCAGCCCGCGCGACGGACATCCGCTGTTTATCGGGTTCATCAAGGCCGCGCGTGAATATCGCGCCGCCAATCAAGCGGTTAGAGAGAGCGCATGAGCAAGTCACTAAATAACGCGATGCCGCTGTGCGGATTCTCCGTGGGCCCGGATCGCCCGTTCTTCCTGATCGCCGGTCCCTGTGTGATCGAGTCCGAGCAGCTGGCGCTGGACACGGCCGGTCAGCTCAAGGAAATTACCGGCAAGCTGGGTGTGCCCTTCATTTACAAGTCCAGTTTCGATAAGGCCAACCGGTCATCGCACCAGAGTTTCCGTGGTCCTGGAATGGAGCAGGGGCTGACGATTTTGGACAAGGTGCGCAGCCAAATTGGCGTACCGATTCTGACCGACGTGCACGAAGAGACGCCGCATGCCGAAGTGGCCAGCGTGGTTGATGTGCTGCAGACGCCGGCCATGCTTTGTCGGCAGACGGGCTTTATCCAAGCGGTCGCTGCTGCCGGTAAGCCGGTAAACATCAAGAAGGGGCAGTTCCTAGCGCCTTGGGATATGCGCCACGTGGTCGCCAAGGCGCGCGCCACCGGAAATCAGCAGATCATGGTCTGCGAGCGCGGCGCCTCCTTTGGCTACAACAACTTGGTCTCGGATATGCGCTCGCTGGTGGTGATGCGCGAAACCGGCTGTCCGGTCGTTTTTGACGCGACGCATTCGGTGCAGCTGCCCGGCGGGCAGGGCGCGGTTTCAGGCGGTCAGCGCGAGTACGTGCCGGCGCTGGCGCGTGCGGCCATCGCCGTGGGCGTTTCCGGGTTGTTCATGGAAACCCATCCGGATCCGGACAAAGCGCTGTCTGATGGCCCGAATGCTTGGCCGTTGGATCAAATGGCGGAGCTGCTGGAGTCTCTGGTCGCCCTGGATCGCGTGGTCAAACCCCAAGATTGAGCCGTGCTCCACCCCCGCCCCACAAGTTTCGTTTGACGAGGAAGCCAATTCGATGAGTTCAGCCGATACCACTATCACCGGCGTGCTGGCGCGCGAAATTCTCGATTCACGCGGTAACCCGACGCTGGAGGCCGAAGTTCAGCTGGCCGGCGGTGCGCACGGCCGCGCGGCCGTGCCGTCCGGTGCGTCTACTGGCAGCCATGAGGCGGTCGAGTTACGCGATGGCGACAAGGACCGTTATCTAGGCAAGGGCGTCACGCTAGCGGTGAGCCACGTTAACGGCGAGATTGCTCGATCTCTGGTTGGTCAGTCTGCCGCCGATCAAGCTGCACTGGATCAGCGCATGATTGATTTGGATGGCACGCCGAACAAGGGTCGCCTGGGTGCTAACGCGCTGCTCGGTGTTTCGTTGGCGGCCGCGCACGCCAGCGCGGCCGCAGCGGGTGTGCCCTTGTGGCGGCATCTCGCCGCTGATGGCGCGGTGCAGCTGCCGGTGCCGATGATGAACATCATCAATGGCGGAGCGCACGCAGACAACTCGGTCGATTTTCAGGAATTCATGGTGTTGCCGGTTGGTCTACCCAGCTTCAGCGAGGCGTTGCGTGCCGGTGTGGAGGTTTTTCACGCGCTCAAGAGCGTGCTGAAAAAGCAGGGGCTTGCTACGGCCGTAGGTGACGAGGGCGGTTTCGCCCCGGATTTGCCGAGCAACGAGGCGGCCGTTGAAACCATTCTGCTAGCCATCGAACAGACCGGCTACAGAGCCGGCAAGGATTTATTCCTGGGACTGGATGTAGCCAGCACCGAGTTTTACCGTGATGGCCAGTACCACTTGGCCGCCGAAGGGCGGACGCTGGATGCCGAGGGCATGGTCAAGCTGCTGGCTGACTGGAGCGCCCGTTATCCGATCATCAGCATTGAAGACGGCATGGCCGAGGACGATTGGGCCGGCTGGAAACTGCTGACCGAGCGGATTGGCTCCACGGTGCAGCTGGTTGGGGATGATTTGTTCGTCACCAATACCCGCCTGCTGCAGCGCGGCATCGATGAGGGCATCGCTAACTCGATTCTGATCAAGCTCAATCAGATCGGTACACTCACCGAGACGCTGGGCGCAATCGATCTGGCCGCCAAAGCTGGATTCAGCGCGGTGGTTTCGCATCGATCAGGCGAAACCGAAGACACCACGATTGCCGATCTGGCGGCGGCGACCAGCGCGACGCAGATCAAGACCGGTAGCCTGTGCCGCAGTGACCGGGTGGCCAAATACAACCAGCTGCTGCGCATCGAGCAGGCGCTAGGCGATCAGGCCAGCTACGCTGGACGCGCAGCATTCTCCCGACCTCTGCCAGGCTAAACGAGCATGCTGCGCTGGGTCATTCTGGTTCTGCTGCTGCTCTTAGTAGCGCTGCAGTACCGGCTATGGTTCGGCGAAGGCGGCATGCGCCAAGTTTGGCAGCTAGAGCGCGATGTGGGCGAGCAGCAAGAGGAAAACAGCCGCTTGGCTGCGCGCAATGCGCAGCTGGCTACTGAGGTGGAAGATCTCAAGGAAGGCCGAGAGGCAGTTGAAGAGCGTGCCCGGGTGGAACTAGGCATGACCAAGCCTGGGGAAATCTACTACCAGGTGATTGAGCCACCGGTCGACGCTGCGGGCAGCGCCGATGATCCGTTGCCATGACCTGGGCCGTCGTACCCGCGGCGGGTAGCGGCAGTCGCTTTGATTCAGTCGCGCCCAAACAGTATCGAGAAATCGCCGGTCGGCCGCTCTTAGAGCACTGTTTGTGGCGCTTGGCTGCGCATCCGGCGATTAGCGGAATCGTTCTCGCCCTGGACCCTAACGACATTCATTTTCAGCACTTGAAGCTGCCTCCAGGGTTCCCGGTGCACCGCGTGGCCGGTGGGCTAGAGCGGGCGGACTCGGTGCTGACCGCGCTGCAATCGCTGCCCGATGCGGTGGTGGCGGCTACGGATGCAGTCTTGGTCCATGATGCCGCTCGCCCGTGCATCGACAACGCGTTGCTAGATCGATTGCTGGAGTTTGCCGATGAGCCGGCAGGCGCGATTGCCGGACTGCCCTGTCACGACACACTGAAGCGCATAGATCCGGCGGCCACACGGCCGCAAAGTGAGGCCACTGTCGATCGGCGCCAGTATTGGTTGGCACAGACGCCGCAGATGTTTCCGCGCGCTACGCTGATCCGGGCTCTGCTCAGCGTCCGCGAGCTAGGCATCGCCGTCACCGACGAAGCGATGGCCATTGAATTGGCTGGGCTGCGGCCGCGACTGGTGCTTGGCTCACCGAGCAACCGCAAACTGACGGTCGCCGACGACTTTGCGCCGATTGAGGCCTGGCTTCGCGCGCACCCCATAGCCTACGAGGTAAGTTGATGAGTCTGCGAATCGGGCAAGGTCTCGATGTACACGCTTTCGGACCCGGTGATCACGTGATCTTGGGCGGCGTGCGGATCGACCATGATCATGGTGTGGTGGCGCATTCGGATGGCGATGTGCTGCTGCACGCGCTGACCGATGCGTTGCTCGGCGCACTGGCGTTGGGCGATATCGGCCAGTGGTTCCCGCCCAGCGATGCACGCTGGGCCGACGCCGATAGCGCGCAGTTCGTAGAGGCGGCGATGGCTGCGATTGGCGAGCATGGCTATCGCGTCAACAACGTCGATCTAACGGTCCTCGCCGAAGCGCCCAAGCTCGCTCCACATAGTCAGGCAATTCGCGCGCGGATTGCCGGCCTACTCGACGTGGACATTAGCCGTGTTGGGCTCAAGGCAACCACCACCGAGGGATTGGGTCTGGTCGGTCGGCGCGAGGGAATCGCGGCGCAAGCAATTGTCTTGCTGTGGCAATGATCCTAGAAACCTCAGTTGACCGCTTGATCCTGCCCGAGTGGCCACATTGGTTTGGCGGGCCGCTCGGTGATGCGAATTATCGTGAGCGCTTGGAAGATTTCGAAGTTGAGGAAGTGCTCGGCTTCAGCGCTGATGGTGAAGGGCCGCACGAGTTGTTGTGGGTGGAGAAGCGCGGTACCAACACAGCGTTCGCCGCACAGGCATTGGCAAAGCACGCCGGCGCAGCGGAACGCGACGTGGGCTATGCCGGACTGAAGGATCGGCACGCGCTGACCCGCCAGTACTTCACGGTGCCTGCGCTGGCGGGCGTGGACTGGGACCAGCTCAACGTCGCCGGCGTCCGCGTGCTCGGTGCCCAGCGGCACCGCAGGAAATTGCGCCGTGGTTGTCATCAGGGAAATCGATTTCGCCTCGTCCTGCGCCAGCTGCGCGGCGAGTTAGACACGCTCGATGGACGGCTTGCTGAGATTGCCGAACGTGGCGTGCCGAACTACTTTGGCCCCCAGCGATTTGGCAGAGGCGGCGCCAATTTACGGCTGGTTGAGGGTTTGATAGCCGGCAAGCGCTTTCCTCGGTCGAAACGCGGCTACGCGATTTCAGCGCTGCGTTCGCTGGTGTTCAATGATGTGCTAGCCGAACGGATTCGGCAGGGCAATATCGATCTACCGATAGCCGGTGACCTGCTGCAGTTGGACGCCCGCGGCTCTTGGTTTCGTTTTGATTCCGACGACCTGGAGCTAGCATCGCGTCTGCAGCGTCTAGAAATTCATCCGACCGGACCGCTGCCTGGGCGACCGCGTACGGAGATCGAGGGCGCTACGGCAGCATTGGAAGCGGATGTATTGGCCGGCTATCCGTTATGTCTGCCCACCCTCGATCGGTTGGCGGTGGACGCCGACCGACGCTCCCTACGGTTGGCGGTGCGCAGCTTGAGCAGTGAACGTTTGCCGGATGGCGCGCTCGCGCTGGGCTTCGAGTTGTGTGCCGGCGGCTATGCAACATCGGTGTTGCGCGAGCTATTTGATCTCCACGACACCCACGGTCAACCCGAGCCAGAAATCGACTGACTCCGGGCAGAGTAATCGTTCAGGACGGACACAGTTGCTAGCCCGGATATTTCATAAACTCGCGCGATGATCGCGCAGGACATTGATTGCCCAGTGGTTTTTCTACAAGGAGCGGTGTAGTGGTTCATACACCCGACTGAGAAAAAG
>QIMA01000133.1 GCA_003233535.1 Rhodanobacteraceae bacterium | reverse complement strand
ACGCCGATACGCCCAAAGCCACGAGTAACAAGAAGGCGACCACCGTGAACTGGTAGCGGCGGATCGGAAATTCCAGAAAACTCATGGACCTAAGGCTCCGTGTTCGGGCTAGTTGTGCACGCGCACCGCTTCGCCGTCGGCAACGAACAGTGCCCCATCGGTGATTACACGCTCGCCTACGCCCGGACCGCTACTGAGAGCCACCCGATCGCCGTCAATGAAGGCAACATCCACACTGACCCGCTTGGCCCGCCCGTCGATGACGTAGTAGACGCTGGCCCGCCGGCCGTTGCCCTCGACGATTGCCGAAATTGGCACGTAGGCGAGTGCCGTTTCCGCGCCAGAGCTGGGCGTCAGAGACATTTTGGCGACCATGCCGCTAGCTAAACGACGGCCCTCGTCAGCGATCTGAATTTCCACCGGAAAGGTGCCGGTGCGCGGGTCGGCGGCAGCGCTGATCATGCTGACAGTCCCGCTGAGCTGGATGCCTGGGTATGCATCGAGGCGGATGACAGCCTGGTCGCCGCCGCTGAGCTGCACCAGCTCACGATCGGAGAGGCTGGCGCGAACCACGTAGCCTAAGTCGTCTGCACCGAGAATAAGGATGGGCGTCCCTGCAGCGACGGTTTCACCGGCGTTGGCCAAACGGCGCTGGATCAATCCATCGCGTGGGGCTTTGATCACCGCGCGGCCCGCATTGAAACGCGCAGCCTTCAGCGCGGCGGCGGCGCTGGCCTCGGCGGCGTGCAGGGCTTCCAGTTGATCCAGCGTGACCACCTGCTCGGCATACAGTTTTTCGCCGCGATTGAGGTCCAGCTTGGTCTTAAGATGGGCCTGGCGGACCTGTTCGACGTTGGCACGCACCTCGGTGAGCTCAAGCTCGGCCAGACGCTGACCTTTACTAACGCGTTCACCCTCGGCAACGCTGATTTCCTTAATCACGCCGCCGACCTTCACCGCCAAGCGTAGCTCGTCTTTCGCCGCCACTAAGCCGCTGGTCTCAATGGTCGCCAGCGAAGGGCCGCTACTGACGTCCTCCAGCCGTACCGGTACTGCTCGGTCAGCAACTTCAACGGCCGTGTAGCCATTGCCGTTACAGGCGCTCAGTCCGGCTGCCAACGAAACTGCAGCGGCCATGGCGACCATCAAACGGGTGGTAGGGGATAGGCTAAGCATGACGAACCTCAATGAGTGTAGGGGGGCGCTTTGACCGTCGCTTACAGCGGTCGATCGGCAGCCGCGGCATAGGCCAGCTCGGCACGCCTTATCAGTACTTCAAAACGGGTCAGGTTGAGATTGAGCTCGGCCCGTGTCTGGGCGCGCTCCGAATCGATGAACTCGACCTGGTTGATAGTTCCAACATCGCGCTTACGCGACGCGATGCGAAAGGCCTCGCTCGCGGCGGCAACGCGGGCCTCAGCGCTGGAGTAACCCTTTAGTGCGGTATCGAGCTGCTCCAATGCGGCGCGCAGCTCCAGCCGCAACTGCCGTTCCAGCTGCTGACGGCTAATCTCCAGGCTCTCGCGCTGCAGTCGCGCCTGGGCCTGGCGTGAGCGTCTGGCGCCACCGTCGCTAATTGGTACTGACAGCACCAGCGAAGCGACACTTTGGTTCTTGCCGCGGCCGAAGCCGTAGGTTTCGCCCTGAATGCCAACGTCTAACTGAGCCGATAGGGTTGGTCCGCGACTGGACTTGGCAGCGCGTTCAGCCGCTTCAGCCGCGCGCAAGGCGGCATCCAAGCGAGCCAGTTCTTGGCGCCCGGCCAGCGTCTGCAGTTCCAGCGATGCCAGCGTGGGCAGGCTCAGCACAGGCAAGGGCTGTAACTGCTGACTGGCCGCAATCTGCTGATCGAGCGGCCAATCCAGTAGGAAATTCAAATAGCGCCTAGCCAGCCCGACCCGCGCCTGTGCGCGTGATCGCTCTTGCTCCAGCTCCAGGCGCTCGGCTTCGGCGCGCAAAACCTGATCCCGAGTGACCTTACCGTTGTCGAACAGCGCCTGGCTGACCCGCACGTTCTCGGTCAATACATTCAAACTGGAGTCGACAATGGATAGCGTCGACCGGGCCTGGCTCCAGCTGTAATAAGCGACGCGTATGTCTCGAGCTAAAAGCTGGCGGACACGCTCTAGATCGGCTGCAAAGGCCTCGCGCTCGGCGACGAAGCGATCGACATTGGCCTTAACCGCTGGGGCGTAGAGCAGCTGCCGCAGCGTGACGCGGGTGTCTTGTTCGTGTTCCCGAAGCAGGGAAAAGCCGGTCTCGCCAATCTGCGGAAACTGCCCGCTTTGACCCTGCGCAATGAGCAATTGATTGAGTGACGCGTAGACCGGATTTAGCAACTCTGCCACCGGCACTACGATGTCGCGCCCGCCACGACTGACGCTGTAACGCGCGCTTAGATCAATTTGTGGCCGTAGCGCAGCGCGTGCTTCGTTCAGGGCTTGCTCGGCTCGCTGCAGGTCGATCCGCTGAACGGCCAAGCCCAAGTTGCGTTCCAGACCCGCTTCAACCAGCGCTTCCACTACCTGATCAATCGGCAGCGTGGCGGTCGTTTCAGAGTCCGGGGACTCGGCGGCTGTCGCTGCTGTAGCGAACAACATTAGATACACGCCAAGTTGTTGAACAAACATACAAGTCCTAGACACATGTCTATTTCCGATCAAAAAAATCAGCTCGTGCGAGCCGAGAGCGCGCGCCGAGCGAGCTGCAGCGCCTGTCTAGCTAAACTTTCGGCGTCCAGGCCGTCGCGCGTCATCAGATGCGCCTTGGTCTGGCCCAGTTGAATGACTCCGTGTATGAAGCCCCAAAGCACGATCGAGGTTAGCAGCGGATCGCCGATATCGTCGCCGATAGAGCCATCGCTCTTGCCGTGAGCAATCACCTCGGCGACCAGCGAATGGACGCCGTCTCCGGCGCTCAAGCAGGCTGACTCATTACTCAAAGGATCCACTTGCTCTGGGCGGTGAGCCTCAAACCGAGAGCACGCCAGAAAGTAGTGCGGCACATCGCGCGCGAACTGGATATAGGAGGCACCGATGGCCCCGACCTGATCCAGTCCCAGCTCGTGCTCGGACATAGCTGTCTGGAAGCGCCGCTTGAGTTCCTGCAGCGCACGTTCGGCTAGACGTACAGCAGCGCACGACTTAAGCGCGCCTTGCGGGCGATCTGGTCCATGGTGATCTGATCCCAGCCGTCGGTGATATAGCAGGCCTCTGCCGCATCAACAATCTCGTTGCGGCGATGCTCTTTCTCTTCCAGACGGCGTTCGGCTACATAGCTCATGGGGCGCAGCATAGAGCGCCATTGACACCGTGTCAATTATTGTATTGGATGAAAGCACCTGGTCTACGAGGGCTGAGGAAGAACGCGCCGGGCATGTCCTTGCGGCACGGTCGTTGATCTGTGTAAAACGAAAGCAGGGAACCGCCGACCGCAGTGGAAATCTCAGCGGCCGGTTGAACTCGCTTTTCCTCAGCCCTCAGCCCTCAGCCCTCAGCCCTAAATAAACAGCCAACGCCCGCCGTCCACCCGCAGCACTTGGCCGGTGATGTAGTCGCCTTGATCTAGCAAAAACAGCGCCGCGCTCGCCAGCGCCTCGGGGCTGCCTTGGCGCTGCAGCGCGGTACGTTCAACGATCACCTCAGGGGTTTCCGCCTTGTGCATGTTCTCGCTCCAGATAATGTTGCCAGGAGCAATCGCGTTCACCCGCACTTCCGGACCCAGCGCCCTGGCTAAGCCGTAGGTCATCGCCACTAGGGCCGCCTTGGCCATGCAGTACGGCAGATAGTCCGGCAGTGGTCGATCAGCGTAAATATCGACTAGGTTGAGAATTGCCCCACGGTTAGCGCGCAAGCTGTCCGCGGCTGCCTGGGCCAAGAACAGCGGTGCGCGGGCGTTCGAGGCAAACAGTTCGTCGACTTGGGCGAGGGTGATCTCGCCCAGCGGCGTCGGATAGAAGGCCGAGGCGTTGTTAATTAGCAGATCCAGTCGCCCAGTTAACGCCAGCGTCTGTTCAACCAGCCGGGTAGGCGCGTCCGGATCCATCAAGTCCGCCTGCAGCAACACGGCACTGTCAGCGCGCTTTGCGTTGAGTTCGTCCGCTAGAGCCTGCGCGTCGACGGTTGAACTGCGATAGTGAATAGCGACGCGGTAGCCGGCGCCATGCAGGGTGCGCACTAGCTCAGCGCCTATACGCCGCGCCCCGCCCGTCACTAAGGCCACCTTCGCCTGCTGCTCACTCATCTAAGTCACCATCATCACGGCGCGTAGCGCCAGGGTGCCAGACCGTAACGCTTCTGCGTCCTGCTGCAAACTGCTACGGAGATTTGTCCCGTTACCGGTATGCTTTGCCACTGATTCGTCAAGCCCGGAGTTTCATGAACATTCTGCTGCGGCCGCCCGATCCTGAGCTGGCCGTACACAGTGAAAGGCTGAGCGCGCTAGTTCACGCGGAGATCGAGGCACAAGGCCCGATTGCTTTCTCCCGCTATATGGAACTCGCCCTGTACGCGCCGGGCCTAGGCTATTACAGCGCTGGATTGCGCAAATTCGGTTACGGTGGCGACTTCATCACGGCGCCAGAGTTGGGGCCCATCTACGCGCAAACCTTGGCTCGAGTCATTGCTCCGGTGCTGCGTAACATGGAACAACCCACGCTGCTTGAGATAGGCGGCGGCAGTGGCCGTTTTGCGGTCGATCTATGGCAAGCCCTGGAAAACCTAGACGCCTTGCCTGAGCGCTACTGGCTGCTTGAACGGAGCGCCGATTTGCGCGAGCGGCAAATCGAGCGTCTAGAGCAAGAACTAGCGCAGGCCTTGCCTCGAATCGCTTGGCTAGATGAGCCACCGAAGGACCGCTGGGACGGGGTTTTGGTTGCCAACGAAGTAGTCGACGCACTGCCGGTGGATCTATTTGAAATCACCAACGACGGACCGGTTGAGTGCGTCGTTGAAATTCGCGATGGGCGTTTTCAGTTTGCTCACCGGCCCCTGCAGGGAGTGCTTGCGGTTCGCGTGCGGGAGCTGCTCGAACGCCTCCCGCAAGAACTGCCGACAGGTTGGCGCGGCGAATTGCTCAACTCGGGCGAGGCTTGGCTAGATAGCGTGGCCGGCAAGCTGCGCGACGGCATGGCGCTGTTGGTCGACTACGGTGAAGTCGCGGCCGATCTTTATCATCGGCAGCGTCAGGACGGCAGTCTGCGCTGCTACTACCGCCATCGCGTGCACGACGACCCATTTTGGTACCCGGGGCTGTGCGATCTCACCGCGTCCGTCGATTTCACCGCGCTGGCCCGTGCCGCGGACCAGCTCGGCTTCGACTTAGCGGCCTATGACACCCAATCGGCGTTTCTCCGCGCTGCCAGAATCGATCTGGCGGTCGGTGATCTGAGCCTGATGCCGGAAATGCAGCGGATACGGGTCGCGCAACAGTTGAAGACGCTGATGTTGCCAAACGAGATGGGCGAGCGCTTCAAAGTCATGGCGCTGACCCGGCAGTTGGATGCAGAACAACTGCCCGAGGCGTTGACAGCCCCTGGGCAGAGACACCGACTTTGATCGATCCGGAACTACGCTTTCAGCGCAGCTACTTGTGGCTCGGTAGAACACTAATCTTCGCCATAGTGGCGCTGTCGCTGCTGCGTTTCGGCCCGGCCGGGCTACCCGTGCCGCACGGCGACAAGTGGGGCCACATGCTGGCCTATGCCGCGCTGACATTTTGGTACGGATCGTTTATCCGCCACGGCTCGCCGTTTGCATGGCGTGCACTCAGCTTTATCGCCTTGGGTGGTGCGATCGAGATCCTGCAGGCCTACACCGGCTATCGCAGCGGGGAATGGGCCGATCTGGCTGCCGATGCTTTCGGCGTGGCGCTAGGCTATGGTCTGGCGCTAACGCCTGCAGGACAGCTATTGCGCTGGGCGGAGTCTAAGTTCGGCGTCTGCATGCACTAGTACAGCAGCTTAGGAAGGCAACGATGACCATCACAATCGAGGATGTTTGGGCCGCTACAGAGCGGATCAACGCATTTGCGCACCGTACGCCGGTGTTGCGTTCACACAGCCTGGACCAGATGGTAGGCGCCGAGCTGCACTTTAAGGCGGAAAATTTCCAGCGCGTAGGCGCGTTCAAATTTCGTGGTGCATGCAATGCGGTGTGGTCGCTGGACGACGCCGAGGCGGCCCAGGGTGTCGTCACCCATTCGTCGGGCAACCACGGTCAGGCGCTGGCGCTTGCCGCACAAACGCGCGGCATTCCGGCCTATGTGGTGATGCCGGAAGACAGCGCCAAGCCCAAACTGGCTGCGGTGCGTGGCTACGGCGCGGAAGCCATCTTGTGCGCGTCCAACCTTGATGCTCGGGAGCAGACCTGCGCCGAGGTGCAGCAACGAACGGGCGCGGTGATGATTCACCCCTACGCTGACCATCGTATCATCGCCGGTCAGGCCACCGCCGCGCTGGAATTGCTCTGTGAAATTGGCCATGTCGATAGCTTGATCGCGCCGGTCAGCGGTGGCGGACTGTTGGCAGGCAGCGCGCTGAGTCTGGGTGCCCTGTGCCCGAGCGCGCAGATCATCGGTGCCGAACCGGAGGGCGCTAACGATGCTTGGCTATCGATGCAGGCCGGCGAGCTGCGCGGTATCAGCAAGCCAAACACCATCTGCGACGGTTTGCGCGCCAATCTAGGTGCGCTCAACTTCGAAATTCTGCAGCTACACCAGGCGCAAATTCTGACCGTGAGCGATGCCGAAACGGTTGCTGCAATGCGCCTAGTTTGGGAGCGGATGAATATCATCATCGAACCTTCTTGCGCGACCGTTGTGGCGGTACTGCTGCGCTACCGCGAGCAGTTCGCGGGGCAGCGCGTTGGCTTGATCCTGTCCGGTGGCAACGTGGATTTGGATGCACTGCCGTGGGCTAGATAAGTAGCCGCACGCCCCGCTGTCGCTGCGCCTAGGACCCAGATCATTTCCGTAGCATGATGCTCAGGCCACAGCACATTCCGCCCTTAAGATTTCGCCGGGCGCATTGATCTGACACTTTGGACTAGTGCCGCACCTCAGCCGGATCCTGAAAGATAAGATTCTCCATCCAGGCGACAGCTTCTTCCTGGCCGGGCTGATTGAATAGCACCATCAGCACTACCCACTTTAGATCTTCCAAATCGACCAAGTCGGCGTCGAGCGCCATGACTCGGTCGAGCACCAGTTCACGCTGGGTGGGCGTCAGAATGCGCTGATGGCCCAGGAACATCAAAAAGCCCAGGGCATCGCACTCCAGGCGGTCCAGCTCTTGTGGAGCCAAAACGCGCACCGGCATATCGTCGGCCACGCTCAAATCGCTGACCGGCCGCAGCTCGGCTAGCTCGTCTAGCCAGCGGAATGCCTTATTGATTTCGCGCGGGGAAAATCCGGCCTCCAACAGCGAGCGCTGGAGCGAATCCCGGTCAACTTCCGTGTCGGGATCTTCGTAGAAGTAGTTCTCAAAAAGATAGAGCAATACGTCTAAGACGCTTTCTTCTTTCATTACCCTCTCTCATGTGTGCGGCTATAGCGGCCGCCCGGGGTTGAAACTACCTCCCCATCCAATTCTAGTTTCAGGAGCATGGAGGAAAGCTGGTTAACGGTCAATCCAGTGCGCTCGACCAACTCATCCATACTGACCGGGTCAAAGCCCATCGCCTCGCGCAGCTGCAAATACTCTGCATCGTCCGTGCCAAGCGCCTTTGTGGGGGCCGATGTGGGGGCCAATGCGCTATCCGTCAAGTGTGCGCGCAGACTTTCCGCCCATTGTCGCGCTAACGGAGCGAGTTCGTCGTAGATCTCCTGTGCGCTTTCAACCAGTTTGGCGCCGTCACGAATGAGCCGGTGGCAGCCTTTGGCGAGTGGGTTGTGAATCGAACCAGGAATCGCGAAGACCTCCCGCCCAGCCTCGCTGGCTAGACGCGCGGTGATCAGCGAGCCGCTGGCCAGACCGGCCTCAACCACCAACGTGCCCAGCGCTAGGCCGGCGATAATCCGGTTGCGACGCGGGAAATAGCCGGGTTTGGGTGAGGTCCCGGGCGGAAACTCACTGACGATCGCGCCCTCGGCGATAATTCGCTCGGCGAGTGCGCGGTGGCTACGCGGGTAAATCTGGTCCGGCCCGTGGCCAACCGCGCCTAAGCTGATGCCGCCCGCATCCAAACAGGCGCTGTGCGCGGCGCCGTCTATACCCAGGGCTAAGCCGCTGGTAATGGCCAACCCAGAGCGTGCCAAGGTGCTGGAGAAATCGCGCGCCAGCGCCAGTCCACCGGCGCTCGCGTTGCGGCTCCCGACCACGGCCAGCTGCGGTTGCCACAGCGCGCTCGTATCTCCCACCACCCACAGCGCCGCCGGCGGATCGGCGACTTGGCGTAACAGCGCCGGGTAATCGGGATCATTCCAGGTGAGCAGTTGGCGCTGGTCCCGCTCCAACCACTGCAGATCGGAATCCGCTGGGTGCTGTGCCAGCGCTTTCGGACGTTCCGCCGAAGCTATCCAGGCTGCGGCGCTAGTATGACGCTCGATTCCGGCTAGCAGTCCGACCGAGCCTAGCCGCGGCGTTCGCAACAGGCGCAACCAAGCGCGCTGTTCATCGCTCATCGATTGCGACCGGACGGTTCAGCAAGTTTGCTGCCTAAGGCTGGCCGCCAGCGCGGCGCGAGCAAATCGAACGGTGTTTGTCCCATGTCGTCCTCCGGTGCGCGCTGCGCCCCATGCTCGATCAGTTGCTCAGCGCAGCGCAGCAAGCTATGTCGGCAAGCCCAGTGCAGCGGCGTGCGCAGCTGCACATCGAGCGTGTTCACAGATACATCCTTGGTTAACAGCATCTGCAGCATGGCGCATAGCGCATCTTCCAGTGCCGGCGGCCGATTTTCGCCGCCGCCAAGCACTCGGTGCAGCAATCCACCGTTCGCAGAGGTTGCCGCATCTACCCGCGCACCGTTGTTGAGCAGTACCCGCACACAGGCCAATGCCGGTGCACAGGCACCTTGGGACAGCGCGCTCATCACTGCCGCCTCTAGTGCTGTCACTGCGCCCTGCGCCACGATGTTGCCGTTGGCACCGCGCTCTAGCAGCAGTTCGACCATGTCGGTGCGCAGCACGCTGGCGGCAATCATCAGCGGCGTGAGCCCCTCGCGCATGCGCTGGTCCACATCCACACCGGCGGTAAGCAGCAAACCGATGACCGATCTATGGCCGCTTACGCAGGCCGCCGATAGCGCGGTTGCACCGCTGTCGGTGGCGGCCTCGGGATCGGCATCTGCGGCAAGTAGCTCGGTGACTAAATCAAGATGGCCGGCGCCAGCTGCGTGAACCAGCGCGGTTGCTCCGCGCTCGTCTCGACCGTCCACTGGTAGCCCCAGCTGGAGTAAACGCTGCACCGTAGCGCGATCGCCAGCGCGCGCCGCTCGGGACAAATCAGCATCGCGTAGGGCCCGAGCGGGGTGCGCCAGAATCGGCCAATCCAAAAGAATGGCCAATTCAGCGGCGCCGCTGGCCAGGGCGATACCGCAGGGCGTTCGTCCGTCGCTGGCGATGACCGCCGGATCGGCGCCGGCGCGAATCATCGTGCGGGCAAAGCCCATACGTTCCAGCGAGTTGCGCATGGCCAACAGATGCAGCGGCGCCAGCCCGCCCCGCTCCACCGCGTTGAGTCCGGGTCGAGCGCGCAACAACGAATCAACGAAGCCATTGCCGCGTCTGAGCAATGCCAAGTGCAGCGGGCTGCGGCGAGCGCGATCGCGGACCGCCGGATTGGCGCCTCCGGCCAACGCCCTGAGCAGCAAACTGGTCAGCCAGTCCTCGTCTATTGCGTCGCCCCGAGCGCCGGCTAAGGCCAACAGCACGCGACTGCTCTCAGTCTTCAGCGCGTGCTGTACGCAGGTTTCAACCAGCGTCACCGGCACCTTGTCTAAGCCCAGCAGCGCTTCCAGCGGCGCAGGCTCATCGGCCACCGGGTCCAGGCCCGCCGCGAACAGCTGCGCGGCCAAATCCGCGCGGTCTACTTCTGCCATTAAAACCAGCGCATCGCGCAGACCGGATCGGCTGATGCTGCCGGTGCGCAGCAGCTCACGAACCAGCGGATCGCGACCTTTACGCAACGCTTCAAGCAATACCTGATCGGGATCGACAACCGGAACCGAAGGTTTGGGTCGACCTTCACCCTGGTCCGTGTCCTCATTGTCTTCAGCACTGAAGCTGCTGGGAATGGTCACGCTCGGATCTATCGCCCGCACCAGCGGCCAGCGGCTTTGCGCCAACGCTAGGTCGACGGCGCTCTTGCCGCCGCCGTTGAGCTGATCGGCGGGTACTCCCAGCGCTAGCAGCAAGCCCACGGTTTCGGCGCTAGCACCCTCAGCGCGGACTGCTAGATGCAGCGCACTATCCCCGGCGTTATCTATGAGGTCGCCCTTAGGCTGCCAAAAGGCCAAACGCTGCAGCACCCTTTCATGACTCTGCTCGGCGGCCCAATGCAGGGCGCTGCGGCCACTACTGCACAGGTGGTTAACCGCCGCGCCGGCTTCTAGCAGAGCTTCAACTAGCGCCGCGTGTCCATGTCGCGCCGCCCACTGCAGAGCGTTCAAGCCCTGACCGTCCACGGCGTTAAGTTTGGCCTTGTGTTTGAGCAGCAGCGTTAAGCCGGCGGTGTTGTCGTGTGGGCCACGGCAAAGTGCGTGGATGACCGCTAGTCCATCGGCTGGATGCAGATTCGCGCACTTGGCGATGAGGTGTTCCATCAGTTCCAGGTTCTGCTGTTCGGCCGCGCGCGCCAGTGCGCTGTAGCCTTCGTGGTCAAGCGCATCCAGATCGGCACCGGCGTCGAGCAGCGCCTGCGCGACCGCAGGGTCTCGACACAGTGCGGCGTGGTGCAGCGACGTTCGCCCTAGATCGTCAAAGACCTGAGGATTGGCGCCATTGGCCAGTAAGGCCGAGACCACCTCGGCGCGCCCGGCAAAGCTCGCTTGCGTCGCCGCCATCAGTGGACCGGCACCTATGCACTGTGGATTCACCTCGGCACGGGCCTGTAGTAGCGCTCGCAACGCGTGAATTTGCCCACATGCTGCCGCACGAGTCAGTGCGTCACGCTGATCCGGATCGATATCGGTCGGCCGGGTATTGGCATCGGCTCCGGCGGCTAGCGCGGCCTCCACCGCTAATCCGTCGCCGCGTCGGGCTGCTTCCAGCAGTTGGCCGTTGGCATCGATCTCATCGTTCTTGCCAGCGTCGTCGGGCTGCTGCTCCGCCCCTGGTTCGGCTGGTGTTGGATCCTTCTCCGCCTCAGCGTCCTCATCCAGGAATGACAGATGCTGCGGTCGCGAAAACTCGGCCAGTCGAGCGCGTTGCAGCAGCAGTACCGAGATTCCCATACTCGCGCCGATCAGGGCCACGGCCGCTGGCAGGCTCAGCAGCGGGTCCAGCGCCTGCCGGTACCACGCCAACAGCCCGCAGATCAGCACCGCAGCCGCCAAGCAAAGCGATACCCACAGCCCGTGCCGCCAAAACTGATCGCTGCGTCGTAAAAACAGTGCCCGCTCCAGTCCGAGGCTGGCCCAGCGGCCTTTCTCGCTCTCCAGCCGATCGCCCCAAATTAGGCCGGGGGCGGGCCACCAGCGCCACCAAAGCAGAATTTGCAGGGCCAAAAGTGCCGCCAGCAATACGGCAGGTCCTGGCCCCTGAGCGCGGCTGACCATGCCCAGCGCAGGGCCGACGATCCACTCAGCAAGTAATACGTGTGGCAGCAGCACCGCCGCGCACATCAGCCAGCGCACCAGCGACTCGCTCAGCTGCTGACTCCAGCCGCCCCCTCGCGGGGCTGTGGCCGCAGTGAGGCCAAGCCAAGCAGCACAAACGCCGACCAGCACCCTGGCACCCCAAGGCGCAGGCAAGCTATAGGCCAGCAGCGTCGATCCTCCAAGCAGCAGCAGGCAAGCGCAGGCCGTCGGCAGCCAAGATGAGCGGGAGGTCGTCATTGTCATCGAGTATATAGGGGCTGCACCGATAGCCAGTAACGCTAGCCCGGAGTTTCATGAGATTCGTCGCGAGGGTGTTGGTCCGCTTGCCTGGAGAGCGGCGAAGGCGTGTGAGCCGCGTAGCGGTGGTTTCATACGGTTAGCCGATCGCGCCACGGTGCCCCATTCTCATAAGGTGAACGGGCGGCGGTCGCAACAGAAGGTTCATAAAACTCCGGGCTAGTCCTAGCGGCCAACGAAAACTGCTCTCATCTCGCTTTTCTGGCTACTGGTACTCGCTTCATTCACATCTCGCTTTCCAAGATGCTCGGTGCCTCCTCCAGCGTTTCGCCTAGACCGGTTATGTAGTTCAGTTCCTTGATTGCCGACTCTGTTTCCGCCATGCCTGCGGCAACGGCATCGACTTGGCTAGTGATGAAGTCCGGGCTTTGATTGTTCACCGCCATTTCTGATAGAGCCAGAATCTTCGCCTGAATACGGTCCAGTTCCAGGGCCACAAACTCGGCGTTGCGCTCGGCGTTGCGCAGATTCTCCAGACGCATACTGGCGGTGGCGATGGCGTCTGTAAGGCTGTTGTGGAGACGCTCGTCGCCGTCACCTAGCTTGGTTCGGCGCGCTTCCAGCTTATCCATCTGGCGTTCCAGCGAACCGCCGTCGGTCTCATCCAAGAATCGGGTCAGACCCTGGTGGGAGTACAGCAGGCGCAGGAACACCCAGAGCAGTTTGTCCAAGCCCGGCGTGCGCAAATCGTCAGCCTTAGACTTTGAACCGCTTAATCCGCGCGCGATTCGGCGCATGGTCAGGCAGCGCTGGCGTAACTCCAAAAACCGCTTGCGCAGACCCGGCGCGAGCTCGCTCAGCAGGCCATGGACGCTGTCGGTCTTGCTGTGTTCGGCTGGCGCTGATGAACGCGCCTTGCGTGCCGCGCGCATGTCCACCGATTGGCGGAATTTGGGGATGGATATCAGGCCGGTGAGATAGGCCAACTCTGCTGCGGCAATCACCGGCAGCATGATTTCCGGTGCCGGACTCAACGCTCCCAGTACGACTGCGCTAGCTAGCGCCAACAAGTTCCAGCGCCAGGAAAAGGCCGCCTTCAAATAGCCCATCAAACCGCCACTACCCTTCGCCATAGCCTGTTAGGACCCTCTCACCTGCATTGACGCATTGACCAATCTGCTTGTCCCATTCGCGCTCAACGCTGCACGAATGCGCGGCGCGTGTCCCCGTCAGAGATTTGGAACCGCAGTGAATGCTAAGTCGCGCAGCATACCGCAGCGGCCGTCACTACCACGACTGGTGTGGCCGCGGGCCGAATTCATTTTCAAGCGGGGTGGGGCTAGCCGCTTAACCCGGATAGCTCAATCAATGGACCGGCTAAAGGCCCCGGCTATTCCTATTAGATCTCTTCCATTGAGGACAGCGCATCGCGAAAGGCTTTGGCTTCGTCTCCGCTCCAACTGCCGCCAAGCACGCGCAACTCGGAAGATCCGCTGTCGATCTCCAGCATTCCGCGGGACGCCATTTTGGCGGGATCCCCCTCCAATGCGGCGCGTAGCAGGTTTAGGACACAGGTATTGAGCGTGATTCCGCTGTCACGCGCATGCTCTTTGATGCGCTCGGCGAGCTCTCCGTCAATTCCTCTAATCAGCAGGTCTGGCATGGCGGGACGAGAATTTGGTTACCCGCATGTTAGCAGAGCGAAAGCCCATCAGGTGACCGAATAGGTCGTAACTTGCCGTCTGTTGTCAGTTTTGCTCCCGAATAGGTCTATCAGCGATCGGGTTCTGGAAAAGCCTGTTTGGGGATAGCCGGTGCTTGTTGCCAACCTTCGACGGTGGCCAAGCCGCGCAAAGCTTCCAGATCATTCTCGTTTTGACGCGCGTCTTGGAGCAGCGCGTTGGCGCGATCGAGCAAAGCCTTGCGGGCGTCGCCCTCTACCCCGTCCGCTGTCTGCTCTAGCGTCTTCGCTTCGGCGCGAGATTCTTGCCGGGACTTCTCCAGCTTGGCAATCTCGCTGCCCGCGCGCCAGGCGCTGCGGAACTGTTTGCGCAAGTCCAACGGGCAGACTTCAGGATCGACGCTATCTCCGGCCAAACCTAGTGTGAAGCCGCCGCCGGCGTCGCAATAGCGTTTTAGTCCTTCACCGCGCGCCGCGTAGTACTCATCGCGCTGCGCCTCACTCAGTTCGCACTGTGCCATCGGTAGCCTTGCCGCAAGTCCAGCCTCACCGTCGGCTAAGCCAAGCGAACCCAAGGCTTTTTCGGGGCAGCCCGAACGCTCCGTGCAGGCGCTGAGGAAGACAAGTATGGCGCTGAGGAGAATCAGTCTCATGGTCATTCCGAAGTTGGTGAGCGTTGTAGGTAGCCGTTGGGGCGTCCCTGCTTGCGGTTGTAGCAGGATAGGTACAGTTCCAGCGTAGCCAAATCCTGAATGGGGTATTTCTGCAGACGCGGCTGATACTCGATCAAATCTTCGGTGCGCACGGCGGCGCGATAAAAATCGAAGTCCAGCGCACGCAGCTCAGCTTCGAAGTTGCTCACGGTGATCGGATTCAACTCCTTGTACCACTGCCAGTACTGCGCGGGGGTCGAAAACTCGCCGGCCCGATCAATGTAGCTCGGTGGCGTATCGAGCACCATCTTCTTCAGCGCTTCTTCCTCCATGGTCAGGTGGAAAAAGGGTTCGCTGGAGAACTCGCCCAGGTGATGGCCGTAGTTGGAGTAGTACAAACCGGGATGGACGAAAAACAGCCCGTCTGGGCGTAGGACGCGCTTTACCTCGCGCAGCGCTTGTTTATAGCCGCCGGCAATGTGCTCTACCGAGCCCCAGCTCAGCACCACGTCGAAGCTGTCGTCGGCGAAAGGCAAGTGGTTACCGTCCGCATCCTGAAAGCTCAGCCCGTTGGGCAGCGCATCTATAGGCAGGTGGTTTTCGGCACAGACTTCGAGCAGACGTTCGTAGCCGCGGAAGGGGTCGACGCCGATCATCAACTCGGGCTGGTGGCGCAGGAACAGGCCCAGATCGGAGATCCCGTCCCCGCAGCCCATATCCAACACCCGTCCCTGTAGTAGCGGCGAGTCGCCCAGCATGTAGCTACCCATCACGCTCGCAGCATGGTCAAAATGGCGGAAGAACCAGTTCTCATGACCCTGCTTCCAGGACAGCGACTCTATCGTCGGACTGCCCTCGCCGGCGCGCAGACCCCAGCTCGCCGTTGACCATTGCTCGCCCGCGGCGGCGATCGACAGCAGCTGTTCGCCGACCACCGTGCGGTGGATGCCGTGGCCGGCGTGCAGCCGCACCAGCACCTGATCGGCGCGGCCGGCTTCAGCAAAGGTGGCGGAAAATTGCCAACGACCGCGCGGCAGCCAACCGGCCCAGGCACCACCCGCGCTGGAATCGGACTGCGCCACAAGCTTGCCGTTGGCGATCAGCTGCAGCTCCAATGACGGTGCTATAAGCAAGGTGGCATCAATCCCCAGCTCAATATCCATCCGTACCGGCAGTCCCTTGGTTGGGGTGGACGGATGCAGACTGAGGTTTAGGGAATGGCTGGACATGGGCGGTACTCAAGGTAAAGAGAAGTAAGGCTTTGCGGTAGCTAAAGCGCAGAAGCTGACCATCGGCGGCGGCGGATTATCCCGCTTCGTCGCCGACACTGCCAATCTGCGTGTGCCGCAACTGCCTAATGGGCACTTTGGGTGTAGAGCGAAGGCGGCGCTACCATGAGGCCAGCCGATTGAAAGGCACAACAACGAGCATGCTGAAAATGTTGCGCAGCTGGTGGCGACCGCGAACAGTGCCCGAAGACCCTTCGGCGCTGGTTGCCTCCTTGCCGATCTTTCACGGTCTGGATGCTGAAGCGCTACGCGCGGTGGTCGCCGGCTTGGAATGGCAGACCCTCCCCGGCGGACACATGCTGTTTCGTCAGGGTGACGAGGCCGACGCGCTGTACGTGGTGCTCTCCGGACTGCTCGGCGCCTACAAGCGAGATGCCGACGGTGAGCGTCAAATCGGCCTGATTGACAGCGGCGAGACTGTTGGCGAAATGGCCCTGCTGTCCGGCCAGCCGCGGGCGGCCACGGTGCGCGCGCTGCGTGACACCGAGCTGGTCAAGCTCAGCCGACCGGTCTTTGATCGACTGGCCCTGGAGCATCCGCGGGCCACGCTGCATGTGGCCAAACTGGCGGTGCAGCGACTGGAATCGGCGATGGGAGCAGACGAGTCGCAAACGCCGCGTTCGCTGGCCCTGCTGCCTTTGCATCCAGACTTGCCGCTGCGCGTGCTGGCCGACGATTTGCTGCATTCGCTGCAGCGCTTCGGACCCGTCATTCTGATCGACTCGGCGCGCGGACAGGCGCTGGGCGCCACGCAACTGAGCCAACTTGAGCAGGCGCAGCGTTTCGTTCTTTACCTCGGCGATAGCGACGACCCGGCCTGGCTAGAGCGTTGCCGACGCCAGGCCGACGTGCTCATCATGCTGGCCGATTCCGATCGGCAGCCTGAGCCTGGTCAGGACGTGCCGCGGCGCGGGCGCGTGCAGCGCCGTTGGCTGCTGTTGCGTCACCGCGGCGCCATTCGCGCCGGCGCCGCTGCGCGCTGGAACAGGGCGCTCAAGACCGATCACCACCATCATTGGCGCCAGCACGAGGACTTGCAGCGGCTAGCCCGTGAGCTGGCCGGTCAAAGTGCCGGTTTGGTGCTTTCCGGTGGCGGCGCACGCGGCTTTGCGCACATCGGCGTGATTCGCGCGCTGCGCGAAGCCGGACTGCAAATCGATCGCGTCGGCGGCACCTCGATTGGTGCGCTGATGGCCGCTGGACTGGCTCAGGAATGGAGCCATGAGGACTTACATCAGCGCATGCAGGCGGCGTTTGTGCACAGCAACCCGATCAACGACTACACGCTGCCGCTAATTGCCCTCACCCGCGGTCGCAAAGCGTCCAAAATGCTGCGCCACTACTACGGCGATGGGGCGATCGAAGACTTACCGATACCGTACTACTGCG
>QIMA01000439.1 GCA_003233535.1 Rhodanobacteraceae bacterium | reverse complement strand
TGGCAACCCGTCTTTCAGCGCATTAGCTTCGTCGATTAGTGGACTCAGGTCAGGCATGGCTTGGCCGGCATCGAGCTGGTCCATGCACGCGTCAATTGCGTTGGCAGACTCCGACAGCAGATCTGCGGCTCTGCGGTCCAAGTACAACTCGTGGCCACGCGCGCGCTTGAGATAACCCTCAAGTGGCGCCACCAACTCGGCAATCGTCGGGAGGTCGACCATCGATACGGCGCCATTGAGGGTGTGCACTGCGCGCAACAGGTCCTCGGACGCCAAGCTGGGCTCACCAGCGATGTGCCAATTCTCCAAGTATTCGCGAATAGTCTGCAGGTGCGCTGCTACCTCGCTGCGCAAGATTTCGCGCAGTACCGGGTCTCCACCGAGAGGGGATTCCGAGCCGTAAGAATCACTCTGGAAGTTTCCCTCGGCAGCGTCTACGATACCCGCCTCCAAGGCAGGCAGTTCCTCGGCAATTTCGCCCGTAGGCGTTTCGGACTGCAGGTTTTTGGCAGTCTCAGATAGAACGTCGATGCTTTCGGAACTGGCCTGTTCCGAACCACTCGGCTCCGACTCCGCACTATCGTCGATCTCGCCCGCCCTCAGAGCCGCAGATTCATCATCCGCTACGCTCGGGACGGGCTCATCTTTTGGGAGCCACGCTTCCTCCCCGGCGGCCAGCCGGTCCGCGCACCACATCATCGCGCCAATGTTGGCCTTTGGCGGCCCCTCGTCGCGCAGCGCGGCCAGAAGTTCAGGTAGTGCCGCGATGGAGTTTTCCATCAAATCCAGCAGCGCCGGCGTCGGCTCAATAGTCTTGTCCAGCAGGCGATTGAGCATGTTCTCAATCTTCCAGCTGAACTCACCAATGGCCAACGCGCCTACTAGCCGCCCGCTGCCCTTGAGCGTATGGAAGGTGCGTCGAAGCGGTTTCAATTTTTCCGGATCGGCCTTATCGGCAACCCACACTGGGTACTGCGTATTGAGGTTTTCTAACTCGTCTCCAACCTCTTCAACGAAGACCTCGCGGATCTCCTCGTCAATTTCATCAGATGGAACTGCCTGAAAACTCGCATCGGGTAGATCGAAACTGTTTGCAGGCGGCGCAATTACAGCAGCTGGCGCAGATTCCTCGATGACCGGCTCTGCTGCGAGCTCCGCCAGCACTTCAACCACCGTATCCGAAGACGCCGAATCCAGCGAGGCTGCTTCTACTGGCGCGACCGCTTCGAATTCGACCGCTTGCGTATCCTCGAAGCCTTCCGGCCCATCGCTGTGGACCAACTCGGTTACGGGGGGATCAGAGTCTGCTGCAGCGTCAAACTCGAAACTCAGCTCAGCTGTGTCCAGCTCATCCAAGGCGCTAAGTTCATCCGCGGATGCTTCCTGTAGCGCGTCTGGGTGAGCAACGCTGGACTGGACATCAAAGTTAAGAGCGGCATCGTCCGTTGCTTCTAAAACGGGCGCGTCGGAGCTTTCTGCCACGGGATCTGCCGCGGCAGACTCGGCCGCTTCTGGCGCTACCGCAGGTTCAAGGTCGAAACTGAAGTCCATTTCTGGCGCGGTTTCCACCTCTACTGGTGTCGTTGACTCCAGGTCAAAGTCGAAATTCAGTGCACCGCCGTCCGTTTCGCCGTCCGCTGCGGACAACAAAGTCTGCTCAACTGCGGTATCAGAACCGACTGCCTCAGACGCATTCCGCTCGGTCTCTAACTGGGCCTGGTCGAAGCTCAACCCATCAATGCTCGCACTGCTAGCATCGGTTGGTTCTTCGGCCTTGTCGCCAACAATTAGCGACTCAAGACCGTCTCCGGGCGCGATTTCCACCGCCGAGCGTAGCTCTTCAGCAACAGACTCATCGGCGACCTCTGCCTCGTCGTCACTGGCGACTTCGGGTGCCGGGGCTTCGACATCCGGTAGTTCGATGCTCGGCATTTCGGCCAAGGCCAGTGCGCTGGGCTGGTCTTGCGCTGAGTCCTGCTCGGCAGAAAAATCGGCTCCGAAACTTGGAAACTCGCTAACCGGCTCTTGCACCGCTGTCGGAATCGACTCGACCGCCAGCGCTTCAGCTGGCTGCTCATCCAACATTTCCGGAATTGGCCAATATCCCAGCTCTTCCAAGCTGCGTCGGGTAACGTCAAGAATCTTGTCGCGACCGCCACGCTGATCGCGCAGCGCTTCCATGTAGTACTCGATACTGGCGAGCGCGTCTGCCAGCAAATCCAACTGTTCACCGGACGGAACGCGACGGTATTTCAGCAGTTCTAGATCAACGAAGCGAGTAATGCCGTGCAGTAAAGTGGCTGGCTCGGGAAGGTTGAGCATGCGCAGCGCGCCGCCAATCTCTTCCAACAGTTGCGGGATCTGCTCAATCTTGCTGTGATCCCAGGGCGACTCGATGAAGGCCACAATATCTTGCTTGGCCTGCTGCACGTTGCCCTGTGCTTCCTTCATCGTGGCTTCAAGGATGCGCCGCACTTCAGCCTGCGGAAGCTCCAGCGCGCCTGCGTCGGCAGTGCCATGATCGACGTCACGGCCCAAGCGAGCGATGTGGTCGTCCAGCGATGATTCGACGTAGAGCAGCGCACCGGCAACGTCTAGTAGGGTGCTTTCTTCGGCGGGTCTTCTGCCCGCAACAACTTGATCAACGACGTCTTTTTGATCCAACACTGAGCGTCTAGGAACACCCAAACCGAGCATGCCCAGGGTGTCTGCTACCCGCTGTAACGCGTCGCTCTGCGGCTCCAGCTCCGTGCCCAGCTCGGTGCCGCCGCGAAGGAACAAATCAAGACCATCCTTGACCCGTAGTATGTCTTCCTTGATCGCGTCGCCGACGGTTCCGAGCAGTGCACGATTGGCCCCGGACATAACGCCGCGGGCGTGCTCTAACTCATCGGCACTGGGCAACAGGGCGCCAAGGTTGTAGAGCTCCTGTATTGCCGTCACCCGTGACCCTGCATCTGTTGCCTGAGCCAAGTAGTAGAGCAAGTTTTTGGTCAGATCTTGCGGCGGATGCTTGGCGAAGTAGGCCTCACCGCTGTCGACTAAGTGTTTGATTTCGCGATCGACTCGTCCGACTAAGAGCTTGACGGCTACCGAGGAGTCCACCTGATTGGCGCGAACCGCGTCAAGCAAGCCAGCGCCGGTCCACCATAATCGACGCGCGTCAACCTGGGTTGTTGCTGACTGCAGGCGCTCCAGCACCAGCGCCAGACGCGCCGTATTTGCGGCCAGATCATCGCCCTTGAACCACTTCAGCAGTCCCATTTGGAAGGCCATCCGCAAACGGCCAGCGTTCGCCTTCAACACCGGCTCTGGAAGCGGCTTCAGCGGTCCATTAGCAAGGTCTGGTAACTGCTGAGACAGATCCGGAGCGAATAGCGCCGTCTCGGTTAGCAGCTTCTCGCCTCGGCATGCGCGCAGGTCATTAAGCAGAGGCAGCAGGACTATTGGAATGTCGCGATGTCCGCTCTGCAAACGATCCAGATAGTCGGGTACCTGGAGCATGCCGCGCATCAAAATCTGATACGACTCATCGGACTGCTTGACCTTACCGTCAAGTATGCCCTGAGCCAGCCGCTCCATCTCCTCGACCACCATGGCGGCGCCGTAGAGTTCGACCATCCGCAACGTCCCCTGCACTTGGTGCAGGTAGCTGGCGCAGAATCGCATCAAGGAGGCATCCTGTGGATCCTCCACATAAGACTCTAACGATTGGCGCGCTTGCTTGAGAGTGTCCTCAAGCTCCTGCTTGACCCAATTGAGAGTGGTGAAATCGATTTCGTTATTGCTGCTCATCTGCTCGCCCTCCGCTGAGCGGGCTTACGCTGTGTCATACCGAATCCAGGCTCGGACGCGGATCGTCAAGACGCCGGTAGGCAAGCACCTGTCGGTTACTCACCCGTTCGAGACCCGGGTAGTTCCATTGAGTCACCTCGCCGGGGCCGAGGATCATCACACCGCCCGGTTTAAGTAGCCTGGCAAAACCCGCGAGCATCTCCAAACGACGCTCGCGAGGGAAATAAATCATCACGTTCTGGCAAAAAATCAGGTCGATCTCCTTTACCGGAGCACGCCCTAGGTCCAGAAGATTGAAAACTGAGAAAGCCACTCGACGGCGCAAGCGCTCGTCGATCGCAAAGCTTTGGTCGTCGACCAGTTTGACGTAACGGTGGGCGAATTCATCGGGTATTTCGCTGCGCCTTGCCACGGCGTAGCTGCCTTCTCGGCCGGCCGCCAGTGCCGGCTGGCTGACGTCGGTGGCCGTTATACCGAAATAGGACCGACCCGGAACAGTACCCAAGCCGCGATCGATGACCATCGCCAGTGAATAGGCTTCCTCACCGGTCGCGCAACCGACGCTCCACGCGTGAATCGAGCCGTTCCAGCTCAAAGCAGCGGTGCGCGCCGGTAGCCAAGTTTTCTCGATGTAATCATAGGAAGGCTGGTGTCGGAAAAAATGGGTTTGATGGATGGTCAACCGATCAACCAGGGTGGCCCATTCGACCGCTGCCTTAGGACCTGTTTGCAGATCGATGTAATAGGTCTCGAAGCTGGTGTAGCCCGCTTCGCGCATGCGCCCACGCAGGTTAGTCAGTAAAAAACTGCGGCGGGTGCTGGGAACTACAATTCCCGTACGCCGTTCGAGCAGATCCACCCAGCGCTTGAACAAGTCTTCGTCCATGCCCGGAATCTCGCCGCCCGGCAATACCGAGGACAGCGCCAAGTCCGCGCTTCGCGCCAGGCTATCGTCTCCGCTTCCATGCACTGCTACCACTAGTCAGGCCCTCAGGTCGGCAGCTTAAAGTCAGCAACTGAACGCCGCAGATCGGCTGCCAGCTGCGCCAAGTTACCAATGGATTCGGCGGTTTGACTCGCACCGACCGAGGTCTGCGTGGTGATCTCCTGAATGACGTTCATGGTCGCCGAGATATTGGTTGCTGCAGCAGACTGCTGCCGTGCGGCCTCGGAGATGTTTTGAATCAAGTCTGCCAAATCATTGGAGACCTTTTCGATCTCACCCAGCGCCAAACCTGCATCCTCTGCCAAGCGCGCACCGGCGACCACCTCTGTGGTGGTCTGTTCCATCGAGTTGACCGCTTCGTTGGTATCGGACTGAATCGTTTGGACCAGAGTTTCGATTCGTTTCGTGGCGTTTGATGCACGCTCTGCCAAGCGCTGCACCTCATCGGCAACAACCGCGAACCCGCGACCGGCCTCACCGGCGGATGCGGCCTGAATTGCGGCGTTCAGTGCCAGGATGTTCGTTTGCTCGGCGATGTCGTTAATCAGTTCAACAATGGAGCCAATCTCTTGCGAGGATTCACCCAGTCGCTTGATTCGTTTTGCAGTTTCCTGGATCTGATCGCGAATGTTATCCATTCCCTGAATCGTCTGGCGCACGATCGCCGCACCCTTACCGGCGATTTGCACTGAGCGCTGTGCCACGTCGGCACTCTCAGCGGAGTTGCGCGAGACCTCATCGATGGAAACTGCGATTTCGTTAATGGCCGCCGATGCAGAGGTGATCTGCTGGGCCTGATGCTCTGCGGCTTCTGCCAGATGCATGGCAGTCGCTTGGGTTTCTTGGGCTGCCGCAGCAACCTGCACCGCGGTCTCGTTAATCGTGGTTACCAGGGAACGTAGTGCCTCAACCGCGAAGTTAATGGAATCCGCGATTGCCCCGGTGATGTCCTCTGTAACAGTTGCGCGGACGGTCAAATCACCTTCTGCCAACGAACCCATCTCATCGAGCAGGCGCAGAATTGCCTCCTGGTTTCGCTGGTTCAATTCGGCGGTCACTTTCAGTCGGCGTTGCTGATCGCGCAGATACACGAAGCCCAATCCGAGCAAGCAGAAAATCATCACTAGACCCGAGCCCAGCGCGACTGGCACTGACGGGAATAAGCGATTTTGATCCTGGTCTACGTAGTCGACTTCCAGCAATTTGGCATTGTCTAACAATGCGTTGGAGTTCAGCGATACCGTATCGGAAGACTGTCGCACGTCGGCCAAATCGGTCGACCCCTTCACGATTTTGTCCACGTACTGGCCAATATCGCGGAAGATCTCATAGACCTCGTCCAAAATCGCTCGCGCCTGGGGAATATCGATCTGTCGGATACCCAATTCAGCGTTGCCGTTTTGCAAACCGTCGAGCACGCGCCCGAAGATTGCCGCATCGCGGTTGAAGCCATCAGCCGCGGTCGTATCACCGAGCATGATTTCACCCAACCGGCGCAACAAGCGATCGGCTAGCGTTACCTGTCGACCGGCGATGTAAATCTGATCGGCCGGTGCACCGCGTTCGGCCAGTACCTTAACGATCTCATCTGAGCGCGCCTGCAGCAGCGGTACGCGCGACTCGAACTGCTCGCGGATACCGGTCATCTCCAGGACGATCGCTTCTTTGGCCAGAACGTTGTTGGATGCAGTAGAGATCTCAGCCCAGGTGCTGACTACTTGGTCTAGCGCTGGCTTTACCTCTTCATTGTCGCTAATCGCAGGGACGTCCGCTTCGGCGTCGCCGTCGACGAGTTTCTGAATGTTGCTGTCGATATCGTTCTGCGTTATTCGCAGTTCATCGAAGGCCTCAATGCGTCCGCCTGCGGCCTCAGCGGCATATTTGGCCAGCTGCTGCGACTTCACCTGGATATCTGCGGCCAAAGCGGTGGCCTGCTGATCCTGGTTGGACAGTCGGAACTGCCAGACAAAGTTCGCTGCGAACACCGCCAAAGCGGCGATAAACAACACCACCAGAATGGTAATTACGGGTGTCGATTCCCGTTGTTGCACTCCACCTGCCGCACTCATCTGGTTTTACTCCCCCAATTGAATCCGCAACGATCGGTTGCCTACGCGGCCACCTGCATAAACTCTGCCGACTGACACAACTCGTCCATGCTGAAAACACCCCAACGGCGAATGTCGATCTCGACCTCACCGCTGAGGAATCGACTGATTGGAGAATCCGCATGGGCGCTGACGCCCTGCAGATTCTCTTCCAGAAAACTTCGCTGACCCAGCACTTCTGAAACTAACAGACCGACCAGCGACCCCTGTACACGGGTAGTTAGCACCCGCGTTTTATCGGTCATCCGCTCGGCTTCGCCTTCCAACAGCGCGCGCAAATCCACGATGGGGATCAAGTTGCCGCGCACGTTAGCGATACCTAACATCCACGCTTTGACTCCAGGGACTGGGGTCAACGGCGGGAAGCGTAAAATCTCGTTTACATCATCCAATCCGCTGAGCAGCATCGCTTCACCTAAGCGAAAGGCAATGCCGCGCCAAAGGCCGGGCGACTCCAACTCTTCCGGCATACCGGGGATGTGGGTCAGCGAGCGGCGCTCGTAGTCGACCAGCGCTTCGAATGGATTGACAGTACTTTGGCTGGTGCCGTTGTTCATGTTGTCGATTATTCCCATCGACCCCTTCCGGTCATGCCTTGAGGATGGACCGAACACGGTCCAACAGGTCTGCCTCACGAACCGGCTTGACCACGAAATCTTTGGCGCCTTGGCGCATTCCCCAGACTCGATCCGTCTCCATACTCTTGGTGGTGACGATTACCACCGGGATTTGCGCTGTAGCGCTGTCTCGGCTGAGAGTGCGAGTCGCTTGAAAACCGCTGGTGCCGGGCATGATGACGTCCATGAGGATCAAGTCGGGCTGCTCACTGCGAGCCTTCTCGATACCCTCCTGCGCGCTAGACGCTGAAGATGTCACGAAGCCATTGCGCTCCAGCATAGTGCTTAAGACCCTCACATCGGTTGGCGAATCATCCACTATCAGTACGTGCGCCATCAGCTAGACCCCTGTTGCAATGCGTCATCGAGTGCTCCTATGCACATCGATTAGTCGCGCCGCTTGTGCTAGCCGGACGGAACAAACCTCCGAATCGCGCCAAGCAACTCGTCGCGCGTAAATGGCTTGGTCAAATACTGTTCCGAACCCACAATTCTGCCGCGTGCCTTATCAAACAAGCCATCGCGACTGGACAACATGATCACCGGTGTCGTCTTGAACACCTGATTGTTCTTTATCAGCGCACAGGTCTGATAGCCATCTAACCGCGGCATCATGATGTCAACAAAGATGATTTGGGGCTGGTGGTCACTAATTTTGGCCAACGCCTCGAACCCATCTGTCGCGGTCACCACGGTGCAACCTTCCTTCTTCAGCAAAGTTTCGGCCGTCCGCCGGATGGTCTTGCTGTCGTCGATGACCATGACACGCATGCCAGTCATGTCAGGCCTCTTCTCCTGCTCGTCCACATTCACCCCCGGTCCACTTGCTAGCTGCTGACGCTACCGCTGAAGGGCTGCCTCGCAGCTCAACTCCAGACCTCCCCAGCAGCCTTTATCCATAGCCTACACTGCTGTCAGGTTTATTCGCTAAGTTATTGCGCCATCGGCACATTGCAACTCGAACTTTAGCGTGTAACTTAGCACTTTATCGACTCAACTGAGGCAGTCGAGGCTGTCAGACGCCCCCGTTTTGCCGTTCTAGTGGAATAATACTACACGCGACTTTGGCCAATGCTCGTCTGAGTCTGCCAAGATTGCAATTGATACCTTTTTTCGGCAAACGAGTTACTTTTTGCATGGCCGCAATTGTCGCCGTACTGATGGACCCCATCGAGCAGATCACGCCGAAGAAGGATACGACCCTGGCGATGATGCTCGAAGCGCAGCGACGCGGCTGCGATTTGCGCTATCTGCAAATGAAGGACTTGGCGATTCGCGACGGCCGAGCCTGCGCTCGCCTGACGCCGATCAAAGTCGCAGACGATGCCGAGCGTTGGTTCGAACTTGGCTCGGCAAAATGGTGCGATTCGAGCGAAATCGATGTGGTCTTGATCCGCAAAGACCCGCCATTCGACGGCGAATACCTGTATGCCACGCAGATTCTTGAGCTGGCGCAACAGCGCGGCACGCAGGTAGTGAATTCACCGCAGGGACTGCGCGACGCCAACGAGAAGCTGGCAGCGCTGTGGTTTCCACAGTGCCTGGCGCCGCTGCTGGTTTCCAGCGATCGCGCCTTGTTGCGCGCCTTTGTCGACGAACATGAGCACGCAGTTGGCAAGGTCCTCGACGGAATGGGCGGCAGCAACGTGTTTATGACGCGTACTGACGACCCTAATTTGGGCGTCATTCTTGACACGCTGACGGCATACGGGACGCGCTATGCAATGGTTCAGCGCTACCTGCCAGAGATTGCCGAGGGCGACAAACGGATCCTCATGATTGATGGCGTGCCGGTAGACCATTGCTTGGCGCGAATCCCCCAGGGCAAAGAGTTTCGCGGCAATTTGGCCCAGGGCGGACGCGGGGTAGTGCGCGAACTGAGTGATCGGGACCGCTGGATTTGCGCACAGGTGGCCCCTGAACTACAGCGCCGCGGGCTGCGCTTTGTTGGCCTGGACGTGATCGGTGACTACTTAACCGAGGTCAACGTTACTAGCCCAACTTGCGTCCGTGAGATTGATGCCGAAACCGGCAGCAATATCGCCGGCCTGCTATTTGATCAGCTGCAGGTGAGTGACTGATGGCGACTGCCGGACCCGGCGATCGACTCAGCCTGACCACGGGCTTTGCGCTGTTGCTCCACGCGGTGGCGCTGTTTGGCATCGATTTCGCGTTGGAAGATCCGCTGGCGGCGGCTCTGCCTGCGCTGGACGTCATTTTGGTACAGAGCAGTTCGGCCGAAGCGCCTGAAAAAGCCGACTTCCTCGCCCAGGCTAACCAACAGGGTGGCGGCGACTCCGAGGAAGCCGTGCGTCCGACGGCGCCCTTCACCGCTCCCCTGCCGACCCCCGCGGACGGTGTGGCGCCAGAGAGAGTCCAGGCCAGCGCGCCAGACCCAGTCCCGGCGACGGCCCCAGAAGTACTCAGTCAAGTCGCGCCTGCGGAACAGTCAGCGCCACTGCCAGAACAAAGCGCGGTGGAAACCGCAGCGCTGCCGCTAGGCCGCACGCTGATCGAACAAAGCCTGGAAATGGCCAAGCTAACAGCCGAGCTGAGCCGCAATTCGGAGGCCTACGCCAAACGCCCGAAGCGCAAATTCATTTCCGCCAACACGCGCGAGTTCGAATACGCCACCTATATGGCGGCCTGGGTGGCCAAAGTTGAGCGGATCGGCAATCTCAACTACCCCGACCAAGCCCGCCGCCAGTTGCTACAAGGCAGTTTGGTATTGACCGTGGCCATTGTTAGCGACGGCAGCATCGAGAGCATCGAACTGATCCAACCGTCTGGATTCCCGCTGCTGGACGATGCCGCGCGCCGTATCGTCGAGCTATCAGGACCGTTTGCGCCGATCCCGCAAACCGAAGACGAAACTATCGACGTGCTGCACATAACGCGCACCTGGCGCTTCCTGCCGGGTAACGTGAGCATGCGCTAGCGCCTACGCGGGCGTAGAATGGGCGCATGGGCATAGAACACTATCTGGACAATCAGTTTCTGATCGCCATGCCGACCCTGGACGACCCCAATTTCTCCAAGGTCGTCACGGTCGTTTGCCAACACGGTGAAGACGGTGCTCTGGGTATTGTGGTCAACCGCAAGGCGGACATGCAGCTAGGCGAGTTGCTCGATCAGTTGGAGATCAAGGTCGAGTCAGCGGCGATTGCGGAGCAACCGGTATTCGTCGGCGGCCCCGTGCAACAAGATCGCGGTTTTGTGCTGCACGAACTGTGCGAAGAATACGACTCCAGCTACGCCGTGGCAGACAACCTGCGCCTGACCACTTCCCGTGACGTGCTCGAAGCCATCGCCCAGGGTCGCGGCCCGCGCCGCTCTCTAGTCGCACTCGGCTACGCCGGCTGGAGTGGCGGTCAGCTGGAGGAAGAACTCAAGGACAACGCTTGGCTGAGCACCACAGTGAATCTGGATCTACTGTTCGAAACGCCCTGCGAGCAGCGCTGGGAAGCAGCAACGGCGCTACTTGGGTTTGATCCGAAGGCTCTAACAAGCTATGCCGGCCATGCGTAGGGAAAGCGCTAGAAATCGACTGCACGATCCCGTTGCGGCGTTGCGCGGTGCTCGAAATCCTCACTGCACAACAGCAAACTGCGGTCTCTGCGCGGTCGCGCGGTGAGTCCATGAACACGCTGCTCGCTTTCGACGTCGGCAAGCGCAAGATCGGCGTTGCGGTGGGCACCACGCTGTCGCCGCCGCGCCCGTTGACCGTATTGGCGGCGCAGCCGCCAGCGGAACTGGAACGTCAGCTCAGCGGCCTGATCAAACAATGGAATCCGGATCAGCTGGTCGTGGGCTTGCCACTCACACTGGAAGGTAAGCCACAGCCGGCCAGCGTTGAGGCGCAAGCATTCGCCGAGCGCCTGAGCAGTTTATTCGATCGTCCGGTAGCGCAAGTCGACGAGCGCTATTCAACGCGTGAAGCGCGCAGCCGATTCGCGCAAGCCCGCGCTAATGGTCAGGCCCGGCAACGCCGCGGTCAGCCGGTCGATGCGATTGCCGCCGCCGTCATCCTGGAGAGCTATCTTGCCGATTCCTGAGGTTCAAACGCTTTTCGACGCACTGCTGGCAAAGCTCCGAGTACGCAGATGGAGCTGTCCGCTGGAAGATTTGTTGATCGTCGGCATTCATTCCGGCGGCGTGTGGATAGCAGATCGGTTGCGTGACGACCTCGGCATCGAACCCGAAATCGGTCAACTCGACATCAGCTTCTACCGCGACGATTTCAGCCGCGTCGGCTTTCATCCGGTGATCAAGCCATCACAGATTCCGTGGGAAATATCGGGCCAGCATTTGCTTCTGGTGGACGACATTTTGTACACCGGCCGCACCGTCCGCGCAGCGCTGAACGAGTTGTTCGACTATGGCCGACCAGCCAGCGTGACGCTCGCGGTACTGGTTAGCCGCAACGGTCGTGAATTGCCGATAGAGGCCGCAGCCTGCGGCGCGCAAATCGAGCTGGCGGAGGGACAACAGCTGAAACTGCGCGGTCCTGAGCCGCTGCGCCTGGAACGCATTGATGTGGAGCCGGCCGCCGAATGAGAAGTCTACAGCTTGATGCTGACGGGCGCTTGCGTCATTTACTCGCCATTGACGGGCTCACCCGAGACAGCGTAATCCAACTGCTCGATCAGGCCGAGGCGCTGCGCGCGCAGGCCGATCGGGGCAATCGCAAGCTGCCCCTGTTGCGCGGTAAGACTGTCGCCAACCTGTTCTTCGAAGACTCCACGCGCACTCGCGTGACCTTCCAGCTTGCGGCTGAGCGTTTGTCCGCCGACGTGGTTAATCTGGACGTGGCGCGCTCGTCGACCAGCAAGGGCGAGAGTCTGCTCGACACCTTGGCCACGCTTGAGGCGATGCACTGCGATCTGTTCGTGGTCCGCCATCCGCAGTCCGGCGCCGCCCACTTCATAGCCCAGAACGCTCCGCCCAGCGTCGCCGTGCTGAATGCCGGCGACGGTCGCAATGCGCACCCCACCCAGGCCTTGCTCGACATGTTCAGCATTCGCCGGCACTGCGGCGGCGATTTCTCCAACCTGAGCATCGCGATCGTCGGCGATATCTTGCACTCGCGGGTGGCGCGCTCAGACATCCATGCGCTGAATCTGCTGGGTGTGGGCGAACTGCGTGCGGTTGGACCGCGCACGCTGGTGCCGCCACAGCTAGCCAGCCAAGGCGTGGTCATTCACGAGAACATCGAGAGCGGCCTACGCGACGTCGACGCGGTGATCATGCTGCGTTTGCAGCGAGAACGTATGAACGGCGCCTTCGTGCCCAGCCAGCGTGAGTTTTTCCAGCGTTACGGGCTGACCCAGGAACGCTTGAGCCTAGCCAAGCCCAACTGCGCAGTGCTCCATCCGGGCCCGATCAACCGCGGCGTCGAGATCGAATCGGCAGTAGCCGATGGGCCGCAGTCGCTGATTTTAGAGCAGGTTAGCAACGGTTTGGCGGTGCGCATGGCCGTAATGGCACAGATGCTGGGAAATCGCGCACAGGAGCAGCATCGATGAGTCGCTGGCTGATCCACGGTGCGCTGCTCAATGGCGAAGGCGAACCGATCGATGTGTTGATCGACGCTGGCGCTATCGCCGCAATCGGTCCGTCGCTGGACGTCGATCCGGCCACGCTGGCCGATTGCGTGGCCGCCAGTGGCGCCTGGCTCATGCCCGGTCTGGTCGATCCGCTGGTGCGCTTGCGCGAGCCCGGCGCAAGTAATAAGGCCACGATTGTCGGCGAAGCGCGCGCCGCGCTGGCCTGCGGCAGCACTTGGCTGGGCATGGCAGCCGGCACCAGTCCGCCGATTGAATCGACAGCCGTTGTGGAAATGATCGGTCGGCGCAGCGCAGATGGACGCGGAGCGAACGTCCTGCCTTACGCAGCGCTTTGCCGGCAAACGGGCGGACTGGCCGAACTGGGCGCATTGAGCGTTGCCGGCTGCCCCATCGCCACCGACCAAGGATCGCCAATCGCCGACGCCGGTATGCTGCGGCGTTCGCTGCAGTACGCCAGTTCGTTGGACATGGCGGTGCTGCTACAGCCGATTGATGCCGCGCTAAACGCGGACGGAATCGCGCACGACGGCGCCATCGCCGCACGCATGGGGCTGGCCGGCATCCCGCCTAGCGCGGAAACGGTCGCTCTAGCACGCATCTTGCTGCTCGCCGAAGAGTGCGATGCGCGCGTCATCGTTGGGCCACTATCGACCGCTGCGTCGGTTGAACAGATCGCCCGGGCCCAGGCGCGCGGCGTGCGCGTCACCGGCATGGTTTCGACCCTGCAGCTAAGCCTGAATGAGCTCGATCTGTACCCATTCCGCTCGGTGGTGCATCTGCAGCCACCACTGCGCGAGGAGACAGACCGAATCGCGCTGCTGCAAGGACTGGCGCGGGGCGTGATTGGGCTCCTTTGCTCTGACCACCAGCCGCATGACGCCGACGCCAAGCTAGCGCCTTTTGGTGAATCGGAGACCGGCGCCTCGATGCTCGACGCCCATCTGGGTCTAGGCCTGCAGCTAACCATGGACGGCACCCTCAGCGTCGCGCAGTGGATCGATCGTGCTAGCCTGCAGCCGCGCCGCTGGCTGAGCCTGAACAAGCCCGAGTGGCAGGTGGGTGAAGCGGCCGATTTGATGCTGCTCAACCCGCATTTCGAAGCGCCGCTGCCCTCGTGTGGATTG
>QIMA01000591.1 GCA_003233535.1 Rhodanobacteraceae bacterium | reverse complement strand
CTTAGAGCTGGGTGCGCCAGCGCAGCAAATCCGACTTCCTCGGACCCAGCCTGGTGTCCACAACACGCTGCATTGAGGGCGATCTGGCTTCGGCTCAGCAGAAGCCGGCTTGCTCGCAATAGTGTGGCCCGTTTCATCTCGTTGTAAGAGTCGAGCACCGGCTCCAGGCCTTGCGAGTATATTTTTAGGCCATACCTAGTAGCGGTTCCCGCACCGGCGCACAGCGCTGTTGCTGCCGCCTGCAAACAGTGAAGCCAATGAACGAACCCGTCGCCGCTGCCGCCGTCACCACGATCCCACCGAACCTGAATGCAGAGACCGTACTGCGCGTCCAGCACTGGAATGATGACGTATTTTCCATCGTCACCACGCGTGACGCCGGGTTCCGTTTTGAGAATGGCCAGTTCGTGATGCTGGGATTGATGGTTGATTGCAAACCGTTGCTGCGCGCTTACTCGTTGGCCAGCCCTAACTGGGCTGAAACGCTCGAGTTCTTTTCCATCAAAGTCCCGGACGGTGCGTTGACTTCACGGCTGCAGCACGTGCAGCCCGGCGATCAAGTACTGCTATCGCGCAAGCCGACTGGAACGCTGTTGATCGACGACCTGCATCCGGGGCGTTGCTTGTACTTGCTGAGCACCGGCACCGGCTTGGCGCCCTACTTGTCGATTGTTCAGGATCCGGCTACCTACGAGCGGTTCGAAACAGTCATCGTCGCCCACGGCGTTCGGGAAAGCTCCGATCTGGCCTACGCCAAGCTGCTATCTGAGGATTTGGCGCAGCATGAATACCTCGGTCCCGTGGTCAGCAAGCAATTGCATTACTACCCGGCAGTTAGCCGTGAAGATCACTCCCACCGGGGGCGATTAACCACGCTCTTCGAGCAGGGCCGGATCAACGCCGACCTGGGTCTACCAGAAATCGATCCAGCCAAAGACCGGGTGATGCTTTGCGGCAGCCCGAGCATGCTCAGCGACTTTCGCGCTTTGCTCGACGTTCGCGGCTTCGAGGTGACCAAGCGTATTGGCGCTTTGGGCGACTACGTTTACGAACGCGCCTTCGTCGAGAGCTAACCCGGATTTTTCATAAACTTCACGCGCGCTGGTGACGCATAGCTCGGGTCTGCGCCACGGCCCCAGTTGACAGGACACTAGCCGTGGCAAGCTACATGCGCTCGTCGGCAGCTCTATACTGACGACCACTGTTTAGGGGTGCGGCGCGAGTGGCGAAGCTCGCGCACGCTAGAGGCGCTATGAAGAAAACGCAGCTGTACCTGCTGGCCGTGGTGGTCTCGCTCGTTGGTTTGGGCTTTGCCGGCTACAAGTGGCAGGTGCTCAAGTTTCCGCTCGAGCCGGATGCCGAGGTGCAGGTCTGGACTATTCAGGCTCGCGCTGAGTTCATGGCCAACGGTGGGCCGAATCGCGTAGAGCTGCAGCTGCCGGCCCGCTCGATCAACGATTTGCCCGATTTCTTAGTGCTCGATGAGCGCTTAATTTCGCGTGCCTACGGCGAGCAGATGACCAAGAGCGGCGGCGGTCGCCAGGTCGAGTGGAGCGTTCGCCGCGCGCGCGGCAAGCAAAGCCTGTACTACGTTGCTACGGTCGTCCGTGACGAACACGAGTGGCTCGACGGTTCGCGTCCTCGGTTGGCCGATCCGCCGGTCCTTTCAGAGGCTGAGCAGGCTGCCTTGGACAGCATATTTACTGAGGTAAAGGCCGAAAGCGCCGATACCGCGACCTTCTCGCGGGCACTGGTGCGGCGACTGATCTTGAACCCGGAATCCGGTGCTGCCGAGTTGCTCATGGCGAGTCGTGCGGGCTCGCGGGTGCGCGCCGAGTTCATCGCTGCGGCATTGGCTATTCGCAAGATACCGGCACGCGTAATCCACGGTCTGATCATGACCGAGTCCAACACCACAGCCGATGTGCTGCCGTTGCTGCAGGTGCACAATGAGCAGCGCTGGGTCACCATTGATCTGCGTAATGCCGAAGAAGGGATACCGGAAAATTTTTTCTTGTGGAGCCGCAGCAACAAGCCGCTGCTGAGCGTGGAAAGCGACGCCACGCCGAGCCTGACTTTCAACGTGCAGTTCAATCTGGCCGACGCCATGGTGATGGCCAAACGTCGCTCGGAAGTGCGCAACCGCGACTTGATTAACTACTCGCTGTTGGGGTTGCCGTTGGACGCTCAGTCCACTTATAGGATTCTGCTGATGGTGCCCATAGGCGCCTTCATTATGCTGTTGCTGCGAAATTTCGTTGGCATTAAGACCTTCGGAACCTTCATGCCAGTGCTGATTGCGTTGGCCTTTCGCGAGACCCGGCTGATTGGCGGCATCTTGCTGTTCGTCGTGGTAGTCGGGCTCGGATTGTTGGTCCGTTTCTACCTCGAACGCCTGCGCCTGCTGCTAGTTCCTCGACTAACGGCGGTACTGATCCTGGTGGTTCTGCTAATGGCCGCGGTGAGCGTGGTGAGTAACCGGATGGGCATCGAGGTCGGCCTGTCTGTAGCGCTGTTTCCGATCGTGATTATGGCGATGACGATTGAGCGCATGTCCATTTCCTGGGACGAACGCGGGTCTGCGCATGCGCTGAAGGAGGGCTTCGGCACGCTGGTCACGGCCTGTCTGGCCTACGTGGTCATGACCTGGGATCGTTTGGAATTCCTGTTTTTCGTCTATCCCGAGTTGCTCCTGGTGCTGTTCGGACTGACCCTGTTGCTCGGCCGCTACTCCGGCTATCGATTGACTGAGTTGGTGCGCTTTCGCGCCCTGGCCACGGACGAGCAGAAATGATCTTCAACCCCTTCACCGTCGCCCGCCGATTGCGCAAGATCGGTCTGATTGGGATCAATCAGCGCAATGCCGACTATGTGCTGCGCTACAACAAGCGTCAGTTCTATCCACGCGTCGACGACAAGCTACTGACAAAAAAGCTCGCCATCGAGCACGGATTACCAGTGCCAGAGCTGTTTGCCGTAGTCCGCGAAGAGCACGAAATCAAAGAAGTGCACGCCAAGCTCGCCGAGAGAGAAAAGTTCGTCGTCAAACCGGCTCACGGCTCCGGCGGCGACGGCATCGTTGTCATCGTCGGTCGCAGAGGCGACAAGTACCGGCGATCTAATGGCGTGCTGATGACTGCGGACGAGTTCAATCATCATTTGTCGAATTCCCTATCAGGGCTGTTTAGTCTGGGCGGGCAAGCCGATTCGGTGCTGATCGAATACTGTGTTGAATTTGATCCCGTCTTCGACCACGTCAGCTTTCGCGGTGTGCCGGACGTACGCATCATCATTTTTCAGGGCTATCCGGTAATGGCGATGATTCGCCTGCCCACGCGGATGTCTGACGGTAAGGCCAACCTGCATCAGGGCGCTATTGGCGTCGGTATCGATTTACCTAGCGGACGCACCTGCAAAGGGGTCTGGGGGAATGAGCTGGTCACAGAACATCCAGACACCGAGCACTCCATTATCGGCATGGACATTCCGCACTGGGACCAGTTGATGATGATTGCCGCTACGGCATCAGAAATGAGTGGTCTGGGCTACGTAGGCGTCGACATCGTGCTCGATAAGGTGCACGGGCCGATGATTCTGGAGCTCAATGCGCGCCCGGGGTTAGCTATTCAAATTGCCAACGGCAACGGTCTGCAGCACCGCTTAGAGGCTGTCGAGAAACTCAAACAGCTGGCGCCGACTGCCGCCGAGCGTGTCGCCTTTGCGCGCGAGCATTTCGGGACGGTGTGAAAGAGCGAGTTCCAGTGGCCAGTTCCAGTGAAGGAGCGAGTACCAGTAGCCAGTACCAGTACCAGTGAAGCGCGAGTTCAGGGCTTCGTCTTCGCTTTTCTGGCCACTGGTACTGGCTACTGGAACTCGCTCCACCCTTTACTGCCACAATCAGCAGTCCGCTTTATCCCCTCAATCGTACTCAAAAGGGAGGCTTCATGACTCGATCGCCTAGCCCCGTGGTTCCCGCCGGTGGCGCCAAGATCACCATCGACAACGGCAAGTTGCAGGTGCCCAACAATCCGATCGTCCCGTTTATTGAGGGCGACGGTATTGGTGTCGATATTTGGGCGGCAGCGGTCCGTGTGCTGGATGCGGCCGTAGCCAAAGCCTATGGCGGCGAGCGGCAAATTCACTGGATGGAGATCTACGCTGGCCAAAAGTCCAACGATTTGTTCCAGAGCTGGTTGCCGGTCGAGAGCGTTCAGGCATGTCGAGACTATTTGGTCTCGATCAAGGGCCCGCTTAGCACGCCGATCGGTGGCGGTATCCGCTCGCTGAACGTGGCGCTTCGACAGATGCTCGACCTTTACGTTTGCCTGCGCCCAGTGCGCTGGTTTGAGGGCGTGCCGTCGCCGGTGAAACGCCCGAGTGATGTCGATATGGTGATCTTCCGCGAGAACACCGAAGACATCTATTGCGGTATCGAGTTTGAGGCGGGTACCGATTCCAATCGGCGTTTCCTGGAGCTGCTCAAGGAAGCCTTCCCCAAGCACTACGGCAAGATTCGCTTTCCAGAAACTTCGGGTATTGGCATCAAACCGGTTTCTATGGAAGGTACCGAGCGGCTGATGCGCGCTGCGCTCGAGTACTGCATCGCTAACAAGCGCAAATCGTTGACCCTGGTACACAAGGGCAACATCATGAAGTTCACCGAGGGCGCGTTCCGCAACTGGGGCTACGCGCTGGCTGAGCAGCAGTTTCCCGATCACACCTACACTTGGGATCAGTGGGAACGGACCAAAGCTGAGAAAGGCACCGAGGCGGCTAACGCCGAGCAGGACGCCGCGTTGGCGTCTGGCAAAGTGCTAATCAAGGATGCGATCGCCGATATCACGCTGCAGCAGGTGCTCACGCGTCCGAAAGAGTTCGACGTGCTGGCGACGATGAACCTCAACGGCGACTATTTGTCCGACGCGCTTGCCGCGCAGGTCGGCGGTATTGGTATCGCGCCGGGCGGCAACATCAACTACGTTACCGGTCATGCTGTCTTTGAAGCCACTCACGGCACCGCGCCGAAGTACGCTGGAATGGATAAGGTCAACCCTGGCTCGATCATCCTCTCCGGCGAGATGATGTTGCGCTACATGGGCTGGACCGAAGCCGCCGACGCGATCGTTGCGGCGATGGGTGTGGCGATCGGCAACAAGACCGTAACCTACGACTTTGCGCGCCTGATGGAAGGCGCGACCGAAGTGAAGTGTTCGGAATTCGCTGATGAGATGATTAAGGCGATTAACGGCTAGAATCACGCCGGTCTGAGCAACAACACAGCTCTGAGCAACAACACAGCAGCGGCCGCCCTCGTGCGGCCGTTATTATGATGGTTTGGGACAAGAGTGACTGGAGAAGGAAGACGAGTGAGCGAAAGCAAAGTTCTGGTTGGCGAACTGCAGAGCGCCGGTCAAATGAGCGAGATGGAGTGGCTGGAGTACGAAACGCTGATCCTGGAGGTTAGTGACTTCAGCGATACCAGCGAAATCGACGGGCTGCTGTGTAGCGGCTGGCTGGCCAGCGAAGACTTGGCCACGCCAGCGTTTCTTTCGCGCTATTTCGTCGAATCGGACAACCCCGAGGCGTTGCCCCGGGTCAATGCGTTCCTGGCTCGCCACGCCAACTGGGTACGCCTACGTTGTGCGCACCAGCCGGAGCAACTGCCTGCTGAGATCCCGCCGCTGAACCTTGATTTCGATCTGGGCGCTGAACAATTCGCGGTTTGCTTCGATCCGCAGCTGTGGTTGCTTGGCTGGCAGCAGGGTATGGACGGCTTTGCGGTGCCAGAATTTGACGGCGATAGCCGAGTCGTTCAGGCCTACGATTTGATTTGCATGGCCGCCGCGCAAACTGACGAGATGTTCTCCGACGATGCTCTGGATGAGCCGGTGGAGATGCCGACCGACTTGACTGACGAGGACTTTGCGGAGGAACTGCTGGACCTGGCCAGCCCCGCAGAGCTGGCGATTAGTGATGGCGTAATGATGACCGTCGATCTGATCCCGCGGATCTTGCCGATGCTGCGTGAGAGCGACGGCGTTGCACTAGATGATTTGCTATTTCAGCTGGATTCGGAGATCGAGCAGGCCCGCGAGCAGCTCAATAGCGAGATTGAGGCGGCAGAGCTGGTCGATGGAGAAGGTCTATACGGGGCGCGGATGGATTGGGTCAGCGGCCGCGATGACCGTCTGGACGAGGAGTTCTTTGCGGCGTCTGAGCGTGGTCGCCTAGCGCAAAGCAAAATCGACGAAATTGAGGCGCTGTGGCGCGACCAGATTGAGTTTAAGCAGGGTCTGCCTTTCGAGTATGTGGACGGATTTCTCAGCGCCTACCGGGTCACTCCCAATAACGAAAGTCTTGATCTGCAGCATATCCTGTTCCCGCTGTTTGCTGAGCAAGCTGACGGCCTGGGAGATGACAAAGTGGTTGAGATTGTTCGTGCGCTCGAAGCATTCCATGGGCACATCGGCGCACGCGGCCTAATCGATGACTGCATTCAGATCAGTGGTGTGCCGGCGCAAGTCGACCGTTATTTGCAGCTCGATGATGCCGAGGCGGCGAGCAAGATCGGCGCATGCTGGTCGGAAGGCTTTCGCTCTGGGTTGAGCTATTTTTGCCCAGTGTTTGGCACCTATTTACAGCAAGACAAGCTGCTTTTCGCGCTGATATTGCCGCTAATCCAGCTTTCCTTCCAACCCGAGGGTTGGGAGCACGAGTTCACCCTGGCTGAGCGCCGTGAATTGGTCGCGGGGATTCCCGAAACCCTGTTCCAAATCGGCCAGCAGATGCATAAGCAGGCGCACAGGCCAGTACGGCAGGGGACGAAAGTCGGGCGCAATGATCCGTGCCCCTGCGGCAGCGGCAAAAAGTATAAGAAGTGCTGCGGAGCGAGCTAGCCCGGCGTTTTATGAGACTCGTCGCGAGGGCGTCGTAGATCTCGCTGTGGTGCGGTCCGCCTCACTGGCGAGCGGCGAGGGCGTGTGAGCCGTGTAGGGCCAGAGCGATAGTGAGTTTTCTCATCGCGCGGAGCGGTTAGGCCTTACCCAACTTGCCGAAAGCCGCACTCAGTTCGTCCTTGTAAACCGCCCAGCGACCCGCTGGGAACTGTGCCGAAAGCCCTCCCAGCATAGCCGGCGGTTCCAGCTCCAGGTTGCCGCTGTCCAATCCCAGCCACTGCAGCAGCTCGGTTTGAACCTCGATCTCTGCCGCTTGCTCGTAGGCCAACGAGTGAACCGGAACGCGCTGATCCTCGAGCGCGAAATGCAAATGTCCGGCCGCATCGGCGTACCACTGCCCAGCTTCCTCTATGGGTGGGAACCTCAATCGATGGGGGCCGGAGAAGGCGAGCCAATCCAGCAGGCTGTCTTTGCTGTCGCGTTCAACGACCAGAAACTTGGCTTCGGGAATAGCGCGGGCAATAGCTGCATACATGCGTGCATCCAGATGCGGCAGCCAGTCGATCAGCAGCTTGTATGCGCCAGGTAAGTTGAGGCGTCGTAGCGGCTTTATCCAGCGCCGCCGCATCATTAATGCTTGGCTCTCGATCAATCCCTGTTCGAACGATGGCCAATCCGGGCGGGACAGGCCGTCGTTGCGCGCCTGACGGCTGAAACGATCGCCCATTAGGCAAATCCCGGGATACTTGGCTAGAGCTGCGGCAATGTGCTGGACGCCGCTGCCCGGCAGTCCGACCAGAAACACGATGGGCATCGTGTCCGTAGCCGTTAACACCGACTGGTGGCCGGGAATCTTGGCCTCAGCGATTGCACCGGGCTTTCCGGCGTTCAGCGCGGTCGGGTCTAAAGCCTGTTTTTCGGTCCAGCGGGCGACTGCTAGCTCGTGCGCGCCGGCGACGTCTGCCGCGCGCGCCAGGAGCGCCAATCGAGCGAGCTGCTGCTGCAAATCTAGCGTAGAGGGGTGCACGCGATCGAGCATGGCCAGGACCGGGCCGGGCCTGCCGATCCGTAGCTCAGCGCGCGCCGCAATAAGCAGGGCGTTGATATGGCCCGCTTGAGCGCGCAGCGCCGCTCTAGCCGACATCATGGCACCATCCAGGTCGCCATTGAATTCCATCAATGCCGCTAGATCGCCGTGAGCATCGGCTTCGTCCGGGGCCGTTCCCACCCAGCGCCGAGCCGTTTGTTGAGCCTTCTGATGATTGCCTGGACCGATGATTGCAGCCAGCAACATGCGCCAAGACTTGACGTCGCCGGGGCATACCTCGACTTGCGTGCTGAGCAACTGCTCGGCCACATTGGGCTTGCTTGCGCGCAAGTAGGCCATGGCCTTAAGGCGCACCGTGTGCGAGCTGGCAGGGCGGATCGCCAGCGACCGATCTGCGGCCTCGATGCAATGCACGAACTGCCCGCGAGCCAATTCGGTCGCGGCGGTCAGGCTCCAGGCCTGTGCACTGGTGGGGTTTTCGGAGGTAAGCGTTCTGACCAACTGCAAAACTTCTGGTCGGCGGGCATCAAGCAACACGCGCACCTGCAGCGCACGTAGCGCAGCAGGCATGCCTTTGGTTCCGACTGACGCCAGTGAGACCGCTTCCAGGGCCTGATCGTACTGCTGTTGCAGCAAATAGGCAGCCACAGCGATTTGTGCAATCCGAGGACCTACGTTATTGCCGCTGAGAAACGGCTTGAGCAGGCTCAGCGCTGCAGCGTACTCGCCAGCTTGCAGTGCCAGTCCCGCCTGCACGAGCGGTGCCTGCGGATCGTCCTTGCCTTCGTGCAAAGCGGCGAACGCGCGTTCGGAAGCCTGTTCGCGATCGCCTTCGACGGTTGCCAATTCGCCCATTGTTGCATGTGCACCGGCTAGCGTGGGACTCAAGAATACGGCAATATCGAATGCCGCCTGAGCAGCGACGGGCTGACCAAGTAGGCGTTGCGCTCGGCCCAAGGCCATATGCCCCAGGGCGTGATCTGGGTCGGCTTCCAGGCAAGCCTGCAGGTGGATCAGCGCGGTTTCGGCATCGTCGGCGCGAAGCTTGGCCACGCCGGCCAAGTATTGCAACTCAGGATCTACGGGGTTCAATAGCAGACGGGAGCCCAGCATGGCGGTTGCTTGAGCCGGTTCGCCATTGGCGATTAAGCTGTGGATCTCTTGCATTTTCAGTCCAGGCGGGTCGAATCGCTCTGCATTAGTAGCGGGCCGCGGATGGTAGCAGGCCGCTGACCTGTCTACTGCTCACAAAACAGCGGTTCGTGCGTCTGGTAAACCGTTCTGATGCATATTTCGCAATAACCAAAGGCAACTGGCCGCGGGTTGCCCTAGCCCGGAGTTTCATGAACCTCTACTGCGGCCGCCGCCCCTTCTGTCAAAAACAAGTGGGCGCGCCGTGGCGCGATCTGCTCCCCCAGGCTCACAGCACATCGGCGAATGCATTGCGTGACAAATTTTCTGGCTCGCCGTCCGTGACCCGCACGTCGTCCTCAATGCGGACCCCGCCATAGGGCAGCAGCGTCTCCACCGTTGCCCAATTCACCGCGTTAGCGTGCGGACCGGCGCGTAACTCATCAAGCAGCATCGGGATGAAGTAAATGCCGGGTTCGATGGTCACCACGTAGTCTTCTTGCAGTTGACGGGTCAGCCGTAGATACGGATGGCCCGGTGGCTTGGCAATCGTTTCGTTGCCCATCTCGTCGGCTTGGAAGCCGGCTACATCGTGTACCTGCAGACCGATCAGGTGGCCGATGCCGTGCGGAAAGAAGGTTTTGGTGACCCCAGTGGCGACGGCCTGCTCGGGGTCAATCGTGGTGATATCCAGCTTCCTGAGCACCTCAGCGACGCCCTTGTGGGCATCTAGGTGAATGTCAGCGTATTCACGCCCGGCGACCACGCCGTTGACTAGGGTTTGTTCAACTTCCTCGACCGCGCTGACCAGATCGGCGTACAAACCGTCCTCGCTGGCGTAGCTGCGGGTAATGTCCGCGGCGTAACCGAGGTGATCAGCGCCCGCATCGATCAGAAACGAGCGGTGCTGCGTCGGCACCGCGCGGTCTTGCTTTTGATAGTGCAGCACGGCGGCGTGTTCATTGAGCGCGATGATATTGCCGTAGGGCAGCTGCAAATCGCTTTGCCCAGCCGCCGCTAGGTAGCGCAGGTGAATGCCCCACTCGGACTCGCCGGCCCGAAACGCCGCCTCTGCGGCGCGGTGCGCGCGCGCTGCGCAACGGTTGGCTGCACGCAGTTGGTCGAGCTCGAACTCGGTCTTGACCGCGCGGTGGTAGTGCAGCACTGCGAGCACTTTCTGCGGATTGTTCGGCACCACGCCGTCCAGCGCAGCTTCTTCCGGACCCAAGATCGCGGCGTGGGTGAGATCGCTCGGTAGCAGCGCTCGAATGTCTTGCCGGCGGCGCGCAACGACGACTTGGAAGTGATCAGTCCATTCGCCTTGCGGATCGGTTGGAGTGACGTGCCAGTAGTCGGCCGACTGGTGATAGATCAGCGTCGGCGTTTGCCCTGGCGTGTAGACAATCCAGCAGTCGCAGGCGTCCACTTCCGGGGCCCAACTGCGAAACAGCGGATTCGGCGTGAACGGCACCGCGTTGTCGTCGAGAAAGCGATAGCGCAGGCTGCCGCTGGCAATCAGCAGGCTGTCGAATTCGCTGAGCTGCAGCGCGCGGTCAGCGCGGCGCAGCTGTTCCGCCAAGTGCTGACCGTAGAGACTGCTGGTGTTGCCTTCCATGCGCGCCGATCCATTGTTCGTGATCCGTCGATGCTAACTGCTAACTGCTGCCTACTGCGATTTACCAGGGCTGCCCGCGCGCGTCGTGATCTAGGAAATAGATGCCAGCGTAGACTTTCGGGTCGATCAAGTAGTCGCGCTGCGCATGCTCAGCAACATAATTCGCAATCTGACCGATGGGAATCTCGTGCACGGTGATGTTCTCGCCGCCTACGCCGCCGCCATCGCCAATCTTACTTAGGTCAAAGGCGCGGACGAAATGCTGGATCTCGTTGCTCATGCCTGCCGAGCTGGGTCCATGCATGAGTGGCACGATGTGTCCGGCAGACCAGCCGGTTTCCTCAATCAACTCGCGCCGTGCAGCGCGCTCGACGGCTTCGTCGCTGTTGCCTGGGTCGTCACCGATCAGGCCGGCCGGAAACTCCAGCGTGTTTGCTTTGATCGGCTTGCGGTATTGCTCAACCATCAGCACTTTGTCGTCAGGCGTGGCCGCGATCACGATAACCGCACCCTGCGGATTAGTGCGCTCGGCATATTCCCAGCCTTCGTGGTTGCGCATCCGCAGGTAGCGGCCGTTGTAGACGATGGGGTCTTGTTCTTGCATGGGCGTTCGCTCACGTGTGTCTGAGTAGAGGGATATTAACGAGCGTTACTGAGGCTGAGTACCAGACCAGTACCAGTAAAGAGTCGCTCCGTCGAGACTGCTCCGGTCCCTGGCAGCGTTGCGTGAACCGAGTCTGTTCACAGTGTGCACGGCGCATAGTCACCCAGAATTCAACTCCGAATTCGGGGGGCTCTTACTGGCGACTGGCACTGGCCCCTGGAACTTTCTTTGCAACAAAAAAACCAGTCTGCCGGAACTCTTCGGTTCGCCAGCAGTCTCACCCACGTTTGCAAAACCTGGACGCACTCATGAGAGGGATTATCTACGCGCTGATCGCGATCATTGGCCTCGCCGCGACGGATCTGCAGGCGCAAGCCTTGCCGACGCCGCCGCCGCCGCTGCTGACCGACACAGAGCTTGAGTTGGCCAAGACCGACAACATCGGCGAGATAATGGCTGCTGCCAAAGCCTCGTATGACGGGGGCGACCTGCGCCGCTATACCTACGCGCTCAAGCGCCTAGTCCAACTGCGCCCCTACAACGGTGCGTTTATGTTCAAGCTTGCGCAGGCTTACGGCGAGCAAGATATGAAGACGCCAGCTTACGATTTGCTGCTGCGTATGCAGGCTCAGGGTTTGTCGTATGACCCGAGCAAGTTTGATCAGTTCAAGCCGATCGCCACCACCAACGCCTACGCCTACATCGTTCAGGCGCTAAAGACCAACGCCGAGCCATGGGGTGCAGGCAAGGTGGCAGTAACCGTGGCTAGTGACGTCGAGCTGTTGGAATCGCTGGCCTATGACGCCGACAGCGAACAATTTTTGATCGGTTCAGCACATACCGGTCAGATATTGGCGGTTGATATGGACGGCAAAGCGGTTGAGCGCGCAAAGCCGGCTAAGGCTGGCGACTGGTGGGGCGTATTGGCCATGGCTGTCGACAGCGAGCGCAAGTCAATTTGGGTCGCCTCGACCATGTTGCCGCATTTTGCCAGTTTCAACCGAGCAGAGCTGGGGCGTGGGGTGATTGTGCGTCTAGATCTGGCCAGCGGTGAGCTGCTAGAGCGCTTCGAACTCCCCTTCGATGGCAAGCCGCACGTGGTCGCCGGTATGACGGTTGCTCCCAACAGCGGCACCGTTTACGCGGTCGACGGCGTGTCGAACCAGCTGTACCGGATTAAGGATTCGGCCATCGAGCCGCTGGTCGCGCTGCCGGCCTCGATCAACTTGCGCGGCATTACCATCGACCCGCAAGAACGCTTCTTGTACCTGTCCGACTATGAGTTGGGCCTAATGGCTGCGGACATGAACAAGAACGAAGTCGTGAATCTCAAGCTGGCCAATCAGAACTTCGGCGGTATTGAGCATCTAAGCTGGTACGAAGATCGTTTGATTGCGGTGCAGAACGTCAATCAGCCCAAGCGTATTTCGAGCTATTCGTTGTCTGCTGAGGGCGACGCCGTGACCAAGGTGCAGCCCTTGGAAGCGAATAAGCCGGCACTCGCCGAGCCTACGATCGGCACGCTGGTCGGCGATCAGTTTTACTTCATCGCTAACTCTCAGCGCGAGTTGTACGGACCGGACGGGAAGTTGATTGCCGGGGCCAAGCCCGAACGTCGGCAGATTTACCAGGTTCCCGCAGATGTGGGTGTGAACTCCCTCGCGCCGCCGCAGTTCAACCGGACGCCAGCCGACAAAGCTGGGGACTAACGATGAGCGCGGAGCGCCTGTATCTGGTTGATGCCAGCGTTTATGTGTTCCGCGCCTATCACTCGATGGAGCCGGATTGGCAGGATGAGGACGGCTGGGCTACCCATGCCGTCCATGGCTTCTCCAGCTTCATGTTTCAGCTGCTGGAGCAAATCACGCCGAGCACCGCCATGGCGGTGTGCTTTGATCGGGCGCTTGAGACCTCGTTTCGCAACGAGATTTATCCCGAGTACAAGGCCAATCGTGACCCGCCGGACGAAGGCTTGCTAGTTCAGTTTCGCTACTGCCAGAAGCTGGTTCGCGGGCTGGGTTTAACCTGCCTGTCCGACCCCCGCTACGAGGCCGACGATCTGATCGGCACTCTGGCCAGTTTGGCGCAATCGCGCAGCGTACCGGTGACCATTGTTTCGGCAGATAAAGACCTGGCCCAACTGGTCGGGCCTGCCGATGAACAGTGGGACTATGCGCGTGACCGGCGCTGGGACGAGGCAGGCGTGTTGGAGCGCTTTGGCGTGCGCCCGGACCAGATGGCCGATTTGCTGGCACTCAGTGGTGACAGCGTCGATAACATCCCCGGCATTCGTGGCGTGGGTCCAACCACGGCCGCCGCGCTGCTGCGCCATTTTGACAGTCTCGAGGGCCTCTTCGATCGCCTAGAAGAGCTACCTTTCTTGCGCCTGCGTGGTGCCAAGTCGACCTACGCCAAACTCAAGCCCTGCCGAGAGCAGGCGATGCTGTTTAGGCGGCTAACGACGATTGCGCTGGATGCGCCGATGGAAACCCGCTGGGAGGATCTGAGTCCGCGTCCAGTAGATGTGGATGAGCTAGATGCGCTGTTCGATCAAGTCGGGTTCGGACCGCTAATGAAGTCTCGTGCGCGACGCCTAGCGGCGCGTCGCGGCTAGGCGCCGTAGTAACTGAGCTTGGCGTCGAGATCTGGGCGCGGTCGGTTTGGCCGCTCAGCGCTTGGCGTGCCCACGTAAATGAACCCGCAAATCGATTCTTCGGCGGTCAGACCCAACCAGTCCATCACCTCACGGTCGTAGGCCGGCCAACCGGTCAGCCACTGCGCGCCAAATCCAGTCGCCTCGGCCGCTAGCAGCAGCATCAGCGCCGTGCATCCAGCCGACAGCTGCTGCTCGCATTCGGGCACCTTGTGGCCGACACAGGGCGAGCACACCACCGTAATCGTCAGCGGCGCACGAACGAAGCGACCGCGCTCTTTATCGATGGCTGCGGCGGTTGGGTCGGGATCTTTCGCCAACAGCCGCCGCGCCAGCCGTGCGCCTAACTCTGCACCACTTTGCCGGTCGATCAACACATAGCGAGTCGGCTCGAGTCGGCCGTGATCGGGCACGCGCAGGCCGATTTGCAGCAGTTCACGCAGTTGCTCCGGGCTAGGGCCCGGATCAGTCAGCAGGCGCGAAGGCGTGGAGCCACGAGAGGCGAGAAATTCTAGTGGGGAGGGCATGGTGGGCAGCGGCTTGGGCAATGCTGGAGGATACGACAGTCTAGGGCTGAGGGCTGAGGGCTGAGGGCTGAGAGGGCATGCTCCGGCTGGCGGTTCCGAGATCGCGGCGTTATCTGACGAAGAAGGCTGGTGAGGCGCGCTTCGGGTTTGCTCAGCCCTCAGCCCTGTTCACCCAGTAGCTATTTCTTTCGCTGCGCACTAGCATCACTCGCTCGTTAACCCGCTGCGAGGGCCCGATAAAGATGGGGATCAAAATTGGCGTGGTGAAAGAGCACGCGCCCGGTGAAAGGCGTGTTGCTCTAGTGCCGGAAATGGCAAAGAAATTGGTCGCTAAAGGCGCCGAGATCATTTTGGAGTCGGGCGCAGGCGCCGCCTCCAGTTTTCTTGACGAAGCTTACGGCGCCAGCAAAATCGTCAAGAACAGCAAGGCGGTGGCAACTGCCTCCGACATCCTGCTGCACGTGCTGCCGCCTACCGACACGGCAATTGGCGGGCTCAAACAGGGCGCGATAACGGTCGGCTACATGCAGCCACACAAAGACCCGAAACGCAGCGCCAAGCTGCGCGACGGCAAAGTGACTGCGTTTGGTTTGGAAGTCTTGCCCCGAACCACACGCGCGCAATC
>QIMA01000132.1 GCA_003233535.1 Rhodanobacteraceae bacterium | reverse complement strand
CACCCAGCGATTTTTTCTCAGTCGGGTGTATGAACCACTACACCGCTCCTGCAGAAAAACCACTGGCCTACCAATGTCCTGCGCGAGCATCGCACGAGTTCATGAAGCAGCCGGGCTAACGTGAACCCGGGTCGATTCGATACCAAAAGGCTGATCGTCGTCACAAAAGCGTGATTTGTGACAGCGCTCGCACTACGATGCTGCTATGCCCAGCGCCCAAAACCCCAGTCGGAGCTTCAGACAAAGCGTGGGTCGGCGCCTTTTCTATACCCACCTGTTGGTCGGGTTAGCGCTGGCTCTTGCTGTGTCCGTGTATTTCTATTTTGCTGCTGAGCAGGCGCTCGACAGTGTCTACGATGACCGACTTGCCGAGGCCACTCGTGCCCTGGGTCTGAGCATCGAGCAAAGCCAACTGCTCCAGCCCCAGGCTTCGACCGCCGTGCTCGAGCAACTCACAACGGCGACCTCCAGAGACCGGCTACTCAGCCACGCGGTGATTTACGACAGCGGCTACGGAACTTTAAGTGTATGGGCGCACAGCGGCGAAGGAACCGCACCTGCGGCGGTTCAGCTACCGTCGATTCGCGACGTAGATGTGCGCGAACGGGTATTCGAATTAGACGGTGAACCGACCCGTACCTTAATGCCGCTGAGTAGCGATCGGCTGCTGTTGGTCAGCGCTGACCAGAGCGAGCTGCAGGACTACCTGGCCCAACTGCGCCGACATGCGGCGGTCGCCTTCATTTTCGCCGTGCTAATTTCGGCGCTGATGTCCGGGGTCTTGGCCCGGGACGCACGTCGCGTGCTGAAACGCTTCGCGCGGCGTTGCCAGCAAATTGCCGAGGGTCGCTTCAAGAGTGATGAGGCTAGCCCGCCGCTGGCAGAGTTTGCAGAGTTCGCAGACTCGCTAGAGACGATGGCCGCCAGATTGGAGCGCACCGATAGGGAGCGCACTGCCGCCCTGGAGCAGGCGAAATCGGCGAGCGGTCAGCTTGAGGCCAACGTGCGTGAGCGGACCGCCGAGCTGGATCGGCTTAACGTGTTGCTGCGCAAAGAGATCGAACAACGCTGCCAGCTAGAGGCCGTGCTCGCCGAAGCCGCCGCTACCGATCCACTCACCCGCTTGCTGAATCGGCGCGGGATGCTCGAACTGCTCGAGCAGCTGGCCGACCGTACCCACCGCCAGCGTCGACATTTTTGCGTGGCCATCGTCGACATTGATCACTTCAAATTGGTCAATGATCGCTACGGTCATGCCATGGGCGATCGAATTCTGGCGGCAGTGGCCGAGCGGCTGCGTACCGACCTTAAGTCCGAAGAAGAGGCCGCGCGCTGGGGCGGCGAGGAGTTCTTGTTGGTTTGGCCTGAGCTACCGCTGGCAGAAGCCGAGAAGCGCGCTCAGGTATTGCGCCTAGCCCTCGGTAACGGTCCATTGGTGGAAGCTGGGCCGAAAATTACCTTGAGCTTTGGACTCGCCGAATACTCCGGACTCGACCCGCTAGACGCCTGCCTAGTTCGCGCTGACCGCGCGCTGTACCGAGCCAAGGAAGCCGGGCGCAATCGGGTGATGGTTAGCTAGCCCACTCCGAAGATGGCGAGTGCGTGGCCGCCCTTCTGGCTACTGGAGCTGGCAACTGGAACTGACCCAGATCAGCAACAGTTCCGGATCGCTGCGTCTCGCCACACGCTAACCTAGCTGCGACTCGCTACCCCGCCAAAATCTTATTCAACTTTCGCGAGGCCTTCGGCTTGGTCACCTTGGTGCTGCTGCTGGTCTTGGTGCTCTTGTTGGCTGCAGGCTTTTTCGCCGTCGGCTTTTTAGCAGCGGGTTTCTTTGCAGCGGGTTTGCGCTTGGCCGGTGTCTTGGCCGTTTTGGCTTTGGGTTCGACCTTGGCCTTGGCAGTGCGGCCTTTGGCGCCACGTTTGGGCTTGCGCGGGGCTGCAGCGATGAGTTTGCGGCAATCTTCCACGGTCAAGTCGGTGGGCTCGAGATCTTTGGGAATGCGTGCGTTGACCTCGCCGTCAGTAATGTACGGTCCGTAGCGGCCCTTGAGCACCTTGATCTTGCCGTCGTCGAAAATCGCGATTTCGCGCTCGGCCTCGGCCTTGCGCTTGGCGGCGATCAGCTCGATCGCGCGCGGCAGCTCCATGGTGTACGGGTCGTCCTCTTTGTCCAACGAGGCATAGGTCTTGCCTGCCTTAGCAAAGGGACCGAAACGGCCGATAGCGACGGAAATCTCTTCACCAGCGTCGTTCGTGCCCAGCTTGCGCGGCAGTTTGAACAGATCCAGCGCCTCTTCCATAGTCAGACTGACCATCTTCTGACCAGGTCGTAGCGAGGCAAACGTCGGCTTCTCTTCGTCGTCGCGGGTGCCGATCTGCGCGAACGGACCGTAGCGACCCAGGCGCACCGAGATCTCTTTACCGCTCACCGGGTGCACGCCAATCACCCGCGCGGCGGTGGCTTCTTGGCGAGTGACAGACTCGGTCTTGTCCTTGATCAGCTCATGGAACGGACCCCAGAAGCGATCCAACACCGGTACCCAGTCGCTCTCGCCACGAGCGACTTCGTCCAACTCGTCTTCCAATCGTGCGGTGAACTCATAGTCCACGTAGCGGGTGAAATGCTTGGACAGGAAGTTGGCTACTACGCGACCGACGTCGGTCGCATGGAAGCGGCGTGCTTCCAGATGCACGTACTCGCGAAAGGTCAGCACCTGAATGATGCTGGCGTAGGTGGAAGGTCGGCCGATTCCGTATTCCTCCAGTGTCTTAACCAGGGTCGCTTCGCTGAAGCGCGGCGGCGGCTCAGTAAAGTGCTGCAGCGCCTTGAGCTCGTTGAGCGCGATGAGGTCGCCCTTCTCTAGCGGCGGTAGCTTGTTGCCGGAGTCGTCATCGTCATCGTTTTTGTTGTCGCGGCCCTCTTCGTAGACTGCGAGGAAGCCTGGATCGACAACCGTCGTGCCAGAGGAACGAAACAGATCGTCAATCCCGGCGCTCAAGTCCACGCTCACAGTATTGAGCAGGGCTGGCTTCATCTGACAAGCGACGGTGCGCTTCCAGATCAGCTCGTACAGTTTGCGTTGGTCATCGCTGAGATAACGCTTGACCTGATCCGGGGTGCGCGCTGCGGAGCTGGGGCGAATCGCCTCATGCGCTTCTTGTGCGTTCTTGCTCTTAGTCTTGTAGGACTGCGGCTGCGGTGGCAGGAACTGCGCGCCGAACACCTTGGTGATGGTCTCACGTAGATCGGCAATCGCATCCACAGAAAGGCTTACCGAGTCGGTACGCATATAGGTAATCAGACCCACTCGATCACCGTCGATTTCCGCGCCTTCATACAGCTGCTGGGCGATGCGCATGGTCCGCTGCGCACCGAAACCTAGCTTGCGCGAGGCTTCTTGCTGCAGGGTAGAGGTAATGAACGGTGCTGCCGGCCGCCGTTTGCGATCGGCGCGGCGTACATCGAGCACCCTGAGTTCACCGGCGCCCTCGCCATCGGCGGGCATGCCGGCTGCTGCGGCCAAGCGCGTGCGCGCCGCTTCAGCGCCGACCGATTCATTCAGGTCAAACTGGCTGAGCTTGTTGCCGTCGAACTGCACCAGCTTGCCGGGGAAGCCGTGACCGGCCTTGTCCAGCTTTGCCTCAATGGTCCAGTACTCTTGCGGCACAAACGCGTCGATCTCGTCTTCGCGTTCGACAATCATGCATAGCGCTGGCGACTGTACGCGACCGGCTGACAGCCCTGGCTGCACCTTGCGCCACAACAGCGGCGATAGATTGAAGCCCACTAGGTAATCGAGAGCGCGGCGTGCTTGCTGCGCGTTGATCAGGTTCTCGCTGAGCCGGCGCGGTTTGGACACGGCCTCTTTGATTGCCCGCGGGGTGATTTCGGGAAACACCACCCGAAAGACCTCTTTGCCTTCTAGCAAGCCACGCTCTTTCAGAATCTCGTGCACGTGCCAGCTGATCGCCTCTCCCTCGCGATCCAAATCGGTCGCCAGCCAGAGCGCGTCGGCTTTCTTCACCGCCTTGGCGATCGCTTCTACGTGCTTGGCGTTGCGATCAATCACCTGATAGTGCATCGCGTAGTCGTTTTCGGTATCGACCATACCGTCCTTGGCCGGCAGATCACGCACGTGGCCGTAAGAGGCCAACACGGTGAAGTCCTTGCCTAGGATTTTGTGAATGGTCGCCACCTTGGCCGGCGACTCTACGATCAATACGTTTTTGCTCATGCGCTGTTCTTCTAATGCTTATCGTGTGCAACAACTGCTTGATTCGCAGCCGACATTGACTGGCTAGGCGTTGATCGCTGGATCGATCAGCGCACATCATCCTGCGCACATGAACCCCATCAAGCGCAAGCCCTCAGGGCGCCGGAGCATACAGGGAAGTGACTCTAATGGCCCGTCTTGGGCCCACTTGACGACTGAACTGGGACTAGCTCAGAGCTGTCTCTGGAGCTTCGGCAACGAGCTGAGAATCGGCGAACTCGGCGATTCATCGAGTAAGTGCAGTGTGAATCTTCCCATTCATCATGGTTGAACAAACCGCATCAGACTTTTATTTTTCTTTGCATTCTGTATCGTTCGCGCTCGACGTTCTTCGGCACTTTCGTGCGCCAGGCGAACGCGTCCCGCTCAGATCGAACCGTGAGGAGAACGATGTGCAACAGCACTCCTGAAATATCCGGGCTAGATTGTATGAAATACACTGCCAATTGAGTCCGAGCCCGCTAACGACAACCCGTCCGAGCTTCGCTCAACTATGGCCCGCCGACCGGCTCGGCCGGAACGGATGTGCATTCGTTCCGGCCGAGAAGGCAGACTCTCGAAACGCAACTGAGGAGCACGTGTTACGTCTGTTTACATAATAGCGGGTTAAACCCGATTAGCTTGGTGGGCGATTCACTGCTGACGGGTCTGTGTGATAGACCGTGCCGGTCGTGCGATGCGCAGAAAGAACAGTGATATTGATCGTTGCTGCCTTGGTATTTGCGTCGGGAATCGTCATCACGGTTTCTGTTTTATTAAACGAAGCGGCGCCAAGCTGATTTTTCGTGTCGTTGGCCGTGTAACCAGTAAGACGAAAGTTCGTAGCCGCCTCACCCACTAATTCGAATGACAGCATGGCATCGTGTTGATCGATCACCTGAGATTCAGGGTTTGAAACCAAGACCCCGTTAACTTCACTGAGCTGGTAGGAATACGTCGTCATGTGAACCCCCGTTCGCTAAAAGATGAGATTTCCAAACCGCGTGGCATCGTAACCCATATCTTCAAGCGTACGTTCCATCCGTGCTAAGGCTGCAATGTCCCCACTGTTTCTGATCAGGGCGTACTGCGCTTCGAGCGCCAATGCGCCTAGCGGTGCATGAAACTCTTCCAATGCCCGATGTTCGAGGTCATAGACCAGTTCGCTATCAGAAAACATTTGTAACGATCGGCGCAAAATATCGAACAGCACACCATCTCGGAGCCGTGAGTCTGTATTTCTTGCGGCATTCGCGACTGCACTGGTAGCTGCCAAATGCTCCTCCAGAACTTTGGTATCACCTGCCTGGGCGGCGATGATCGCCGACCTTAGGTGGGCGCGGAACTTGAGTGACGACGTACCCGGATCTTGTTGATCAATCAGTAGCTCTGCCTTGGCCAGCGCTTGATTAAGCGTTTGTATTGCATGGGTGTCTTGATTTCGTGTCATTTGCACCTCGGCTAGACAAACCATAGCCGCCAACAGGTCCTTTCGCCAGAGTTGGTTTGCTGGGTCGAAAACGACTAGATCAGCGAGCAAGTCGGTCGCCAGCAGGATGTTCTGTAGTGCATCTGATTCCCCCAACAATGCAGCCGTCCGCGCATGCAAATGCAGCGCGAGCGCCAGTCGGTGCTTCGATCGTGCGTCAGTAGTGCCTACTGTCCGGAGCAATGCAATTTGCTGCCCAAAATGATCTACCGCTTCGGTGGGCCTACCGGCGGCTTCTAGAGTTGAACCCAACGAAGAAACCAAATTGGCCAAGTCAACTCGCAAAGTGTCGTTATTTGGCTCCAGCTCCTGCGCCTTCGCCATCCACTGCACTGCGAGCCGATATTCGCTCAGTGCCGCATCGAGTTTTCCAGCGCGTAAGTCAAGAGCCGCCAGATTGGTCCGTGCGTAGGCAGATTCGATCGTTGATCGGACCGAATTTGGCTCGAGTATGGTCAATCGCTGTGCAAGTTCGAGGTATCGATCCCAATGCACTCGAGCGGCGGCGTTGTCAGTGGCCAAGAAAGGAAGGTTACCGCGCCAAAAAGCTATCTGTGCCTGTTCAAAAACCAAGTCGGAATCCTGCTGCTCTTTGTCTCCAGCGAGCGTGTTGTCCGCCTCCGCAAAGGCCTTGGCTGCGCGGTTCAATTGCTGCTGATTCACGTAGACTTCGCCCAAAGTTCTGAGCGCTCTCGCCCTTTGCAATGAACCGGTCTGCGCTCCATCTGTTCTGGCTGCTGCACTCAAGTAGCGCATCGCCTCATCACCAACGGTTTCTAGCAGTTCAAGTTGTCCAAGGGGACGCAGCTTGGTCGCGAGATCGCCTAGCATCACGCCGACCAAATTCTCTGCTTGAACTCGACGTTGCTCAGCGACCGCTTGCGCGTGCCGCGCCTCACTCAACCCGTACAGCGCCGCACCCACACCTACCACTAACGCCAACACTGCCGTCGCCGCAGCGGCACTCGCCCAGCGATATCGTCTAACAAAACAACGTACCGCGTAGGCCCACCCACCTTCCATGGCCAGCACCGGGTTACCCAATCGCCAGCGTTGCAGATCGGCGCCCATTGCGGCGGCGGACTCATAGCGCTGATCGCGATCATGGGCCATCGCTTTGACCGCGATCGCCCTCAGCTCTTTGGGGATATTCTTGCGTAACGCATGCAGTGCTGGCTTCGGCGTGACTACGCCTGGACCGCTAGCACCGGTTCGGGCCATTGAGGCGGCGACGTGGCTGAGGGCGTGTTTGACCTCAATCTCCAGTCCGGCGCGGTCGCATAGCAAATTGGCCAAGGTCGCGCCGAGCGCATAAACATCGGCGCGCGCGTCGATGCCTTCGGCGGTGGGCCGGGACTGCTCGGGAGCCATGTAGGCAGCTGTGCCGATGGTGACCTTCTGATCGATCTGCACCTGCTGACCCGGCACGCCGCCAACGGCGACACCGAAATCGATGATCTTTGGCAGTGCCTGCTGGCCGTCATCGCGTACCAGCAAATTCGCTGGCTTTAGGTCGCGGTGAATCAGACCGCGCTGATGGGCGTACTGAATGCCGGTGCAGATGCGCTCGAACAGCGCTGCCAGCGTCGGCAAGTCGGGAGAGCGCTGGTTCACCCAGCGATCCAGGGTGCTGCCTTCGATGTACTCCATGGCGAAGAACATCGCCCCGCCGGGTAGCTGGCCGGCGTCAAATATCTGTGCGATGTAGGGATGCACCAGCATCGCCAACGCCTGCCGCTCGACCAAGAACCAGGCCTCGGCCATGCGGTCGTTGAGCTTGCGAGCGAGCATCTTGATCGCCACTTCTCGCTTCAGCGGCGCGGTTTGTTCGGCTAGCCACACCTGACCCATGCCGCCACGACCCAGCAGGCGAATCAGCCGATAAGGGCCGACCATCATTCCCGGGTGCAGATTGTTAACGTCTGCCGGTGCCGTATCCAGCGCATGGCCGGTGAGCGTTAGATTGCTCGTGGCAACCGGCATCGTATCGGGTTGGCTCTGGCTCATTCGGCCCCGGCGACTGGCGCGTGATTGGCGGACTTTGCCATAGTTGTGCTCGATTGACCCGTTTGTCGCCCATCTACGCAGGAAAAAGGGTTTCGCCAGCTCCTCTCCGATCTAGCCCGAATGTTTCATAAACTTCACGTGCCCTCGCTAGGCCATTGATCGCCCAGCGACTTTTCCTCAGTCGGGTGTATGAACCACTACACCGCTCCTTCAGCAAAACCACTGGACGACCAATGTCCTGCGCGATCATCGCGCGAGTTCATGAAATATCCGGGCTAGTTGCCGACAGCGATTGGATTGGATGAGCACAGCGGCTTGGCCTCTTGGTCTCCCACCACGACGAAGCGCTGGATGGTTTTGGATTGAGTCACACCATCAAGCGTGTAAGTGAATGTGGCCGTGCTGTCATCGTTGAACAGCAGCGAAGCGCCGCCCACAACGGGCACCGGAAAGGTGGTTGCAGGCCCAGCAATCTGCGCTAGGGGCACCCCGCTCAAGGGCCGTTGCAGTTCACCGGAAAAGCTGCCGTCGGTTTGTAGCTCCATTCTGGCGCCACTAACCCACTGATCACGTCCACCGGACCCGTAGGTGTACCAGAGCGCGAAGATCAGATCTCCCTGATGCGACAAGGTCAGCCCCCACCCAGCCTCCATAGGATTCCACCACAAGTCGGAATAGTTGTCCGACCCTGCTCTGGAGGCGGTACTCCCTACGCAAGTGGTCAGCGAGTTTTGTGAAAACACAAAGCGCTCCAACTGCTTGGTCTGGGTGACCCCATTGACGGTGTAATCGAGCATCAGCGTACCCTCACTAGGGAAACTGAGCTGCGCTGTGCCGACCTGGGTAACTGCGGTAAAGGCCTGCATGTTGTTGATCTGCTCGAACGGTGTACCGGCTATGCGAAAAACCGGTCCGATGAAGCTTCCGTCGGGCTGAAGCGTTGCTTCGACCGTCAGGAACAAGACCTGTCCGTCGTCAGCATAGGTGTACCAGGTGCCGTATAGGAGGTCGCCCTGGTGCTGGATGTTGTAGCCCCAACCGGGTTCTGCCGCGTTGAAATAGATGTAGCTGTGATTGGTGACCCGGGCCAAACCGTCGACGGTGAATATGTCGGGTTGTTCGTTGGTGTCTCCCGGTATCAGGTTGTCAGCTGCTGACCCAAAAGCGACCGTATTTCCGTCGCCGCTGATGACCGGATTGCTGCTGCTGCCGTTGGGCTCCTGGCCGTTGGCGGTGGAATCCATCCGCACAATTTGACCACTTTGGACATACTTCAAGTAGGCGTCAGACTGATTGTTGGCGTCCGGCGGATCCAGATTGGAAGCCGCAGATTCAAACACGACGCTCATGCCGTCACCACTGATCGATGGATTGTTGCTCGGGCCGTTGCCCTGCACGCCATCCTTGCTGGTACTTACGCGCACCAGGCCGGTGACCTGGCTACCGTCCCAGTTGAACCAGAACACGTCAGTGACGCCGTTGGTATCGCCTTCAACCAGATTGCTGGCGTCAGACTCAAATACGCCGAAGTCACCGCCATCGCTCATCCGCGCGTTACGCGATGCGCCGTTGCCGACTGCACCATTGACGGTGCTTACGGACACGCAGCCCGCCGATCGTCCGACGCCGCCGGGGTTGCGCACGCCGCAGATTTGGCTGATGCCGCCGCCCTTAGCTGGCGCGGCGGTTGCTGCGCCCGGTAAGCCGTCGATGTTGGTGGCCGTGGTCTCAAAGAACACCGTGCTGCCGTCTGCGGAGATTGCCGCATTGCGACTCTCACCGTTGGCCGGAGCGCCACCAGATCCTTCCGAAACCAGCGAGATCTCGCCGGTTTGCGGGCTCTTGACGAAGACGTCATTGGTACCGGCATTGCCGTCGTTGGGTACCAAGTTGGAGGCGCCGGAATCAAAGGCCACTATCGTCGCGCCGCTGGCGATAGCGGGGTTGGCGCTGGATGCATTGCCCGGCGTGCCGTCAGCGGCACTACTGGTAATGCCCCGGGTTCGACCCAGGCCGCCTTCAAAGGTGCGAATCTGGCCGTCATCGCTCTCGAAGGTTGCGCCAGCTCCATCCGGAGCCAGCTTGGCGTTGCTGGTGCCAATGGTCAGCGGACCGTTCTCATCGATGCTGCAGAGCACCGCATTCGGGTTGCCGGCGATCTTCAGGAAGATGTCCATCTGCCCGTTGTTGTCGACATGTGGGGTTCCGTCCGGGCGAATGGCAGGGACGTTGGCCGCCGTCGTTTCGAAGGTCAGTGCGGAGCCATCGGCAGTAATCGACGGCCGTTGGCTGGTACCAGCGACCGTGGTTCCGGCTGCGGTCACGCTGCTCGCCACCGCCGGTGGTGGTGGTGGCGGGTTGTTGATTGTCGCGATGGTGACCGACGCCGTGTCGGTCGTCGATTGGCCGCCTGTGCTGCATTGCAAACCGAAACTGACCGCGCCCGTATTCATCGGGCCGGTCACTGCGCGGCGTCCGCTGGCCGGAAGAGCACCGGATCTGGACCACGTGGTGCCGGCACCGCCAGTGGGTGTGCACGGCAGACCGCCAGGGCTGATGTTGGTGGTCCAGTCAAAAATGATCACCGAACCCGGCCCGCCCCTGTCTGGTGTGGCGTTGAAGTCAACCGTCGGCGCGTTCATCGGTTCAGTCACGGTGAGCACAACGGAGGTATCACCCAGCAGCCCGCTCTCGCTCTCGCAAACCATCGCGAAGTCGTAGTTCCGCGGTGTGTCGATCACGTATGTTTCCTGACCGTTAATGGGACGGAACTGCGTCTGCGACCAGCCAGTCGGCCCACCCAGCGACGCGATGCAAGGGTTAAAGCCGGTAGCATTGGTGGCGTTCCAGGAAATCGTGAATGGCGTACCGGCAGGGACTGGATTGGGATTCAGAGTCAACGTCACCTGCGGGCTGCTCACGCCGCAGGAGGTTTCCTGCTGCACATTCAGCGGGTCGACAAATCCGACATTGTTGTTCTGGTTAGCCGGCATGCTGGTATTGACGAACAAACCTATGCCGGGGGCACCGGTGCCGATGTTCGCGTCAGGATATGAGAACTGAACCTGTTGAGAACTCGTCCCAAAAGGCACGTTCACACTGGTCTGAAATTCGAGTGCGCCGTCATCGAACACGGCAATGAAATAGGTCTGCCCTCCGGTGGTCTGTTGCGTCCCCGGGTTGAGGTCGAATGACACAATGGTTGAAACGCAATCCGTACTTGCAATGGCATTGTTTATCACTCCATTGCTACCGCTACCGCCAGCGGCCGAAGTGACCAACCAGCCTGCGCGGCAAAATTCACCGGTATCACTGCCGCCGGCATCGCCTACACAGAAGGTCCAGTTGCCGCCACCGCTCAGGCTTAAACCGTTGAACACCGAGAGCCCTCCAGTAGAGGCGGCTCCGGGGCTGGAGGTGTAATTGCAAATGCCATCACCGGTGCACACGGTGGATCCACTGGCACCCATCGACTCGGCGGATAGGCCACCGCCCTGATCGTTGAAAGTCACGACACCGTTGGCGCTGATATCTGAGTTGTTGCCGCAGCAACCGCTGCCATTATCCACGGACTCTGACAAACCGGGACGACTCATAACGGTGGCTATTCGTTGATTTGTCGGGTCCCGCACCTTCAAGACCAAGTCACCAACGAAGCTATGGTTGATGCCGAACGATACGTCGACATCGCCGACGGTGCCGTTAAAGGTGTTGGCGATGGTGCCGCAAGCCATCGAGCCGATGCTGCCGTCGTAGTTATCGTCGGGGATCGACAAACACGTCGGCGTGCCATTCATCTGCTGCAGGATTGCTGCTGCCGGATTAGGAGCGCCACTTGGCGCGTTCCTAGAGATTTCACCGAAAGCAAAGCCCGGCGTACTGTGGAAAATCAGCAGCGCAGTAAGCGCCAGCGTGATTCTGAGGGTAGTCATGGCAGTCTCCCGACATTGATTCGCGGCGATTATCTCGCCCAGGGTCGACCTAGATCAGGCCCTTGTCAAGACACGCCAAGATGGATTGCAGATAGCTTTGTATACGGGGTATGGCCGCTGCTGGGGCCAGCAGGCAATCTCGGCTCAGCGTCGTCAAGTGCCTCTGATCAAAGGTGAAATTGGCGTGCAGGAGGGTCAGCTAGGAGGCTTCCAGCCCAGACTGAGCCCCAGCACGGTTCAATTGGCCCACCGAGTTGGCGCACAATCAGCAGCGGAGATTGATCCTCAGGGAGTTGCGATGCAGCGGATTTGGCGCTGGAACGTCACCACGCGCCCGCCAGCGTGAACCAATGCTCGAGCGTCCGCCGTTAACTCCAATGCGCATGGCGAGCGAGGTGCCAATCTCAGTCGGTGCCGCGACGACTGAACTAATCCAGACCGCGACCAGTCGTTCTCGCACCGGGTTAAGACGTGTAACAACGACCATTCGTCCGCGTATGCCAGTAGCTAGCCCGGAGTTTCATGTAGTTCTACTGCGGCCGCACCCCGCTCTCACATAGAAGCCCGGCGCGCCGTGTCGCGATCTACTCCCTGCGATCGGCTAGCCGTGGAAAACCACCGCTATACGGCTCATGCCGATCTCCAGTGCAGCGGACTGCACCACGACACGCCGATCTTTTGTTGAAAGCGGGCGACGCCCTCACGACGCAGGTTCATGAAACTCCGGGCTAGTTCACCACCACTTCGTCACCAGAGATGAGTTCAGCCGGCGGGCTGAGCACCACCCGCTCGCCCGATTTGAGCCCGTCGGTAATCCGTGTGCTACTGCCGTTGCGGTCCGCAACAACGACGGAGCGCTTTTCCACCCGACTTTCGCGAACCACGAAGACTGCGCTGCCCTCAGCGTCGTCCACTAGCGCCGCGCTATCGACGACGACGCCCTCAAGCGGTTTGTCAGTGGGCCTTTGTTCGGCGTCCTTTAAGAACGCTACTCGAACGCCCATGTCCGGGACGATGCGCGGATCGCGAGTCTCAATCGCAATGCGCACTTTGACCGTGGCCTTGCTCCGATCGGCGGTCGGAATAACCGCAATCACCCGCGCTGGGATCACCCAGTCCGGGTAGGCGTTGAGCTTGGCTTCCACTGGCTGGTCGTTTTGCACACGATTGATGTAGGACTCGCTAACGTCCACCTCAATCTCCAGCGATTCCATGTCCACAATCGTGCCGATGCCGGTGCGCGTGAAACCGCCGCCGGCAGAGATCGGCGAAATCATTTCGCCAGGCTGGGCCGCCTTGGCGATGATTACGCCGGAGAAAGGCGCGCGGATGATGGTGTTCTGAAGCTGTTGCTCAATCACGTCGTTTCGTCGACGCGCGACCGACACCTGCCCTTCCGAGCTGCGTAGTCGCGCTACCAGCGCATCGCGATCGGCGCGCGCGCTGTCCAGCGTCTGCACCGCGGCGAGCTTGCGATCAACCAGTTCCTGCTGTCGCTTTAGCTCACGTTCGGCCAAGTCCAGGCGCACCTTAGTTTCCGCTAAATCCAGTCGTGCCAAACGCAGTCTCGCCTTGCCCAACTCCAGATCGCGGCTGACCTCAGCATCATCCAAGCGAGCCAGGATCTGCCCCTCGGTAACGTCCATGCCCTCTTCGATAAGCACTTCCATGACTTTACCGGTGGTTTTAGCCGACACGGTCGCGATCCGCCGGGGCGTAACGTAACCCGTGGCATCGAGTACCGATGCGTTGGCCGCCGCGCCTCCCGCATTGCGCGCGACTGTGGTACTCACCGTGATCGGGCCGCCAGTCGTCAACTTGTTCCAAGCCCACAACCCGCCAGCTAATAAGATCAGAGCCGCCAGGATGACGATCACCCACAGCTTGAATGAGCTGCCTTCTTCGCGGCGATCGATTTGTAACTCCTTCACCAACTCACTGCGGTCCATACCTATAGCTTCTTCAAAAGTCTAGTCGAGCACAAGTCTAGCTGCCCAGAACGCGTAGATCGGGTGATAGTAGTCATCTATTTCGCCCCACACGCCTGGAAATCGGGTCGCGGGGGGCCTTAACGCTGGCACTGAATAACTCATCAGCCGCGACGGAGTCTGAAATGATCGCCAGTCCAGGCTAGCGCCTCGTGCGGACGTTTGTGACAATGTGGGCGCCAGCCAAACCGATACGGTGTCGAGCAGCGGCTGTCGACCAATTTGGGGAGAGACATGCCATTCGATCAGCAAAACAGCAGTGCTTGGAGCGGCGTCATTCGCGACATCAAGAGCGTGGTGAGCGGTTTGTTCAGCGGCGGGCGTCTGGAGCCCGAAAAGCAGATAGCCATCGACGTACTGTTTGCAATGCTCGGTGTCGTCGCGGGCGCCGACAGTATCGTGACCACCCACGAGGCCGAGTTCGTCAACGAACTGATGGACGAGATCGGGCTTGGCGGTAAGGGCCGCGAAACCGCATTCGCCGCCTTCAATCGCGGTCGTCGACGGGAAGTCGACGTCGATTCCGATTTAACCAAGCTGCTGGCCGTTTACCCGAAGGGCTCACAAGAAGTGGCGCGCGTGTTCGATTCACTGGTCCGCATCGCCGCGGCAGACGGCCGCATGCGCCCCAGTGAGAAGATCATCTTGGAGCAGATCACGGTCAAACTAGGATACAGCGAAGACGTCTTGACTCAGCGCCTAAAACAGGCAGGTTTTTGACCATTTATCGGTTGCTCTACAAAGCTCGCACAAGCGACAGTTAGGGCCGTGGAAACGCTGCGACACGAGGCGTTTGAATACGTTGTTTAAGTTCTGATGAATTTTTACCTGAGACCAATGACCTAGCCCGGCTGTTTCATGAACTCGCGCGATGCTCGCGCAGGACATTGGTAGGCCAGTGGTTTTTCAAGAAAAGGGAGCGCGGTGTAGTGGTTCATACACCCGACTGAGGAAAACCCGCTGGGCGATCAAGGGACAAGCTGAGGGCGCGTGAAGTTTATGAAATTCCGGGCTAGAGCACTTACTTGGGCACGCGGTGAGAGGATCCGTCCCCTAGCGTCACTACTTCGCGTATCTAACAGTAAGTGCTTGTAGGGAGTTGCTCGTGCAACAGCTGTTTCTAGTAATGGGAAGTTTGTTCTGCGGCTACTTGCTAGGTGCATTCGGCGGCATGGGGCTGACCCGATTGCTGGGTGGTCAGCAAGACCGAGCATTCGAGGCCGGAGTGACTGGCTTGTTAGTCACTGGGCCATTGACAGCGGTCATCGCCCTGGCAGCGGTCATGAGTTGGTACACGACCATGTCGCTAGCCTAAGTTTCTGCGGGCACTTGGTGCTGGGTGCCTCCCGACAGGTCAGGTCCTGTCTAAACCAACCGTTATGACCCCCTTCAGGGCCCGATATGGGCCCTGGTTTTTTTTGTGCCCAAGGGAAGTTACTTGAAACAACGGCGCAGTCACCGAGTGATGATCAGCAGCGCCGCAATCACAGCCAACAGCGCAGCAAATATTCGCCGCAGGGTGGGAATCGGCAGACGGTGAGCCAGTTTGGCGCCAAACGGGGCTGTCGCCAGGCTGGCTACTCCCAAGACCAGCGCTACCTTGATGGCTACTAGGCCAACTCCG
>QIMA01000480.1 GCA_003233535.1 Rhodanobacteraceae bacterium | reverse complement strand
ACTCCGGGTCTTCGTCACGAGCCGCACTCAGCCAATGAGGATCGATAGCGTTCAAGCTGCCGATCAGCGTATGCACGTTCGAGCCCTGTAGGCGGTCGTGTTCTGGCGCAATCACCGCGTCGAAGCGATCTGTAGGGCAGCGTGGATCGAGGATTTGGATCCGCAGTGGGCCGCCGGCGGCGCGCGCGGGCAGTGCGTCAAGGGCAACCGCGCCTGCGCGACCGCAGCCAATGGCCAGCGCTGGCCAGGGCGGATCTAGCGATGGTCGCAGTGCCGCGGGTGCGCCGCGTAGCCAGTGCGGTGAAAGCCATTTCCATGGCGGGCGCACAGCCACGTCACACGGGCTCGAATGCAGCTCTAGAGCTGCGGCCAGAGCCTCGGCCTGGCGTCGATTACCCGCAGCCCCGTCGGTGATGATCCAGCAATGTCGATCGTGGTCTGTCACTGGAACTCGACACGCGGCGGGTTTAGGGAGGCTATTATGGCGGCAACTTCTCAACACTGTCGCGTGGAGCAACCATGGCCCTCGATCAAAACGGACTCGACCTGCTGTTTCAAAACGCCCGCACATTTAGTCATTGGGTGGACAAGCCGGTCGACGACGAAATCTTGCACAAGCTTTACGAACACCTGCGCATGGCCCCAACCAGCGCCAACTGTTCACCAGGGCGATTCGTCTTTGTGCGTAGTGAAGAGGGTAAAGCTAAGCTCAAGCCGTGCCTGGATGAAGGCAACGTCCCGCAAACCATGACTGCTCCGGTTACCGCGATTGTCGCCACCGATTTCGAATTCTACGAGCACCTGCCGCAACTCTACCCGCACGCCGATGCGCGCAGTTGGTTCGCCGGCATGCCCGACAAGATTCAGGACGGCGGTTTCCGCAACGGAACATTGCAGGGCGCGTACATGCTTCTGGCGGCGCGTGCGCTGGGTCTGGACTGCGGGCCGATGAGTGGCTTTGACAACTCTGCGGTCGATGAAGCCTTCTTCGCCGGTACGCCGTGGAAGAGCAACTTCTTGGTCAATTTGGGTCACGGCGACACCAGCCGATTGCATCCGCGTAGCCCGCGTTTTGACTTTGACCAGGCCTGTCGCATCGTTTGACTGTTCGTCCTCCATCAAGCCCGCCCTGAGCAGGCGTGTTGAGCTTGGTCGGCAAGCTAGCCTGCGCGCATAATCGGCGCCCCCCAGCAGTTTCCGGACATTGCCCCATTGACTGACGAGCTGCAAAGCATTTGCGATTTCATTCGCTACGCGACCTCGCGCGCCAACTGCGCGAAAGTGGCGCTAGGACAGGGTTTCGACTCCACTTTGGACGAGGCCTGTTTTCTGGTCTTGCGCAGCCTGCACTTGCCGCCGGATATGCCGCCGGCCTATGCCGCCGCGCAGCTGACCAGCGCTGAGCGAGCGCTGTTGTTGGAGCGGATCGAGCAGCGCGTCGAGCAATGCATTCCCACCGCGTACTTGGTCGGCGAGGCTTGGTTTGCCGGCGCGCCTTATCGTGTGGGTCCAGCTGTACTGATTCCGCGTTCACCGATTGCTGAGCTGATCCAGTCAAGTTTCCAGCCGTGGCTGCACAGCGAGCCGGCGCGGATACTGGACTTGTGCTGCGGCAGCGGCTGTATTGGAATCGCCGCCGCGCATCAGTTTGCCGACGCCGAGGTGGATCTGGTCGACATCAGCGCCGAGGCCTTGGCGATCGCCGCGCACAACGTCGACGAGCACGGCGTCGTGCATAGAGCGCGCTGCGTCGAGAGCGATCTATATGCCGGGGTTCAGGGCCAGCGCTACGGCCTCATCGTCAGCAATCCGCCTTATGTGCCGAATGCCGAGGTGGATGCGCTGCCCGCAGAATTTCAACATGAGCCCGGGCTGGCCTTGCGTTCGGGTGATGACGGCCTGGATTTGCCGTTGCTGATACTTGCTCAATCAAGCGCCTTTCTCACCGATGATGGTCTGTTGGTGCTTGAGGTCGGTGCCACTGCAGATGCGCTGCTGGATGCCTTGCCTGAACTCGGCGGACACTGGCCGGAATTCGAACACGGCGGCGACGGCGTGGTCATGCTGAGCGCAGACGATCTGCTCGCCGTGGCTGAACCTGCAGCCGAGTTGCTCCGTCAGCGCGGAGCTAGCAATGGCCGGTAATACTTTCGGAACCAGTCTGGCGGTAACCACCTTCGGTGAATCTCATGGTCCGGCGATTGGCTGCATTATCGCCGGTTGCCCGCCGGGAATACCTTTAGCCGAGGGCGATTTCGACGCCGACCTACAGCGACGGGCCACCGGTCGCACGCGACATACCTCGCAGCGCCACGAGGAGGATCGGGTCGAGATTCTGTCCGGCGTATTCGAAGGTCTGACTACCGGCACGCCAATCTCGCTGCTGATTCGCAACACCGATGCACGCAGCAAGGACTACACCAAGATTGCCCAGTGTTTTCGTCCCGGCCATGCGGATTTCACTTACTGGCGTAAGTACGGCATCCGCGATCCACGCGGGGGAGGGCGCTCATCGGCTCGTGAAACGACGGTGCGGGTTGCCGCTGGCGTGATCGCCAAGCGCTTTCTGCAGCGTCAGTTCGGCACTGTCGTGCGCGCCTGTCTGCGCCAAGTTGGGCCGATTCGGGCTCAGCTGACGGATTGGCAGGCAGTGGAGAGTACGCCGCTGTTTTGGCCCGAGCCCGAGACTCAAGCTCAACTAGAAAGCTACTTAGACGGGCTGCGCAAGGCCGGCGATTCCATTGGCGCACTGGTCGAAGTGGAGGCCAGTCCCGTCCCGGTCGGTCTGGGCGAGCCGGTCTATGGCAAGCTGGATTCTGAACTTGCGGCAGCACTTATGAGCATCAATGCGGTCAAGGCCGTGGAGATTGGCGACGGCATGGCCGTGGTGGAACAGCGCGGCAGTGAGCATCGCGATGAAATCGGCACGCAGGGTTTCTCCAGCAACCACTCAGGCGGCGTCCTCGGTGGCATCTCTAGCGGTCAGCCGGTGGTAGCGCGAATGGCGCTCAAGCCGACCTCCAGTATCTTGGTGCCGGGCAATACGCTGAACGTGGCTGGCGAAGCGGTTGAAGTGGTTACTAAGGGTCGTCACGATCCCTGTGTCGGTATTCGAGCGATACCGATTGCCGAGGCGATGATGGCGTTGGTGTTGGCTGATCAGGTTCTACGCCATCGCGCCCAGAACGCTGATGTGGCCGATCCGGGCCCAAAACTGAGCGGCGAGGCCCAATTGCGAGCCCCTTCGGTTGACTAACTGCCTCATCGAGCTGTAAGCAGAACGTAGTTCAAGGAAGAAACATGGCAAGCGCGCAAGGAAGCGACAGAAAATTCAAGGTGGCGATCGTCGGAGCTACCGGCGCGGTGGGTGCCACGCTGCTGCAGATCTTGGCCGAGCGGAAGTTTCCGGCCAGCTGCGTTGTGGCGCTAGCCAGTGCACGCAGTGCCGGCAGCGAAGTGGAGTTCGGCCGCCGCAGTCTGGTTGTGCAGGATTTGGAACAGTACGACTTCAACGGTACCGATATCGCGCTGTTCTCAGCCGGTGGCGATATCGCTGCCAAGCACGCACCGCGAGCAGCGGCGGCTGGCTGTTATGTGATCGATAACTCCAGCAAGTTTCGCTACGTCGATGAAATTCCGCTGGTCGTCGCCGAGGTCAATCCAGATACGATCGCGATGGCCCGCGAAGGTCGCATCATCGCCAATCCGAACTGCTCCACCATGCAGATGCTGGTTGCGCTGGCGCCGATCCATCGCCAAGTAGGGATCGAGCGGATTAACGTGGCTACCTATCAGTCGGTTTCCGGCGCGGGCCGATCGGCAATGGAAGAGCTGGGCCGGCAAACTGCGGCAATGTTGAGCTTTCAGAGCCCAAAAATCGAGCGATTTCCGGTGCAGATTGCCTTCAACGTGATCCCGCAAATCGATCGCTTTGAAGGCAATGGCTACACCCGCGAAGAAATGAAGATGGTCTGGGAGACGCAAAAAATTCTGGATCCGGCGATCAAGGTCAATCCTACCGCCGTGCGCGTGCCGGTATTCTATGGTCACGCCGAAGCAGTGCACCTGGAAACCGCTGAACCGATCTCGGTAGCGCAGGTGCGTGAATTGATGCGCACGGCGTCTGGCGTGGAACTGGTGGACGAGGCTGTCGCTGGTGGCTATCCCACGCCGGTCACCCATGCCGCAGGTAATGATCCGGTCTACGTGGGCCGTTTACGCAAGGATCTATCACATTCTCGCGGCCTTTCAATGTGGATCGTAGCGGACAATATCCGTAAAGGAGCCGCACTTAACGCAATTCAAATCGCTGAGCTGTTGGTAGAACACTACTTGTGATCTATAGTTAGCGCAGCCTTATAAGGTTGTTTCTAGGAAATGCTATGGCCGCTCGTCCGGCGTAGACGAGTACTAGTCCCTGGGGGATGCCGAATGAAAGCAACACGAAAGACAGTGCTCGCGAGTGGTTTGTTGTTGATTCCTGGTCTGGCGCATGCGCTGGGTCTAGGCGCAATTGACGTCAAATCAGCGCTCAATCAACCGTTGAATGCCGAGATCCAAGTGATTCAGGCTAGCGAAGAGGAAGCGGTCAATTTGGTGGTTGACCTGGCCAAAGCGGAAGATTTCGCTCGCGTCGGGATTGACCCCGCTCGACTCGCGGTTCCGTTGGAGTTCGAAGTGGCTGAGAACAGCCGCGGTGAAACGGTAATTTTGGTTACCTCGACGGAACCCGTGCGCGAGCCTTACTTGAGTTTCTTGCTCGACGTGAACTGGGCCAATGGCCGATTGCTGCGCGAATACACCGTGCTGCTTGATCCGCCGGTGATGGCCTCTGCGCGCAGCGGTACCGGGTTGGCTAGCGCCCCGGCTACCCGCGTTCAGCCAGCGCCGCGGCCCGAACCCCTGAGCCGTCCGCCGCCGCCTGCTCCTGAGCCAACGCCCGCCGCGGCGACTCCGCCAGTTGCGCAGGTTGCACCGCCGCCGGCACCGACTCCTGCACCCGCTCCCGTAGCTGCGCCTGCTCCGGTTGCGGCGGCTCCCGCTCCGGCATCGCCTAGCGACTATGGTCCAGTGAGCAGTGGCGAAACGCTCTGGGAGGTTGCCTTGGCGACCAAGCCTGAGGGCGTGGAGGATATGAACAAGCTGCTGTTAACATTGCTTAAACTCAATCCAGATGCTTTTTACGAAGACAACGTCAATGCGCTCAAGCGCGGCGCAGTGTTGCGCATTCCGTCACCCGCAGAAGTCAATGCGATCAGCGCGGCCGATGCGCAGAACGTCATGGCCGAGCAAAACGAGATATGGCGTGGTTATCAGCAGCGTGCGGCGGGACGAACCACGGCCGTTGCCGACGCGGGATCGAGCAGCCTGCGCGCAGATTCGGCTGGTCGCCCCGGGAGCAGCTCAGATTCACGCTTGGAACTGGTACCGCCGCGAGCCGCCAGCGGTGATCAGGGCGGCGCCGACCGTCCAGGCAGTGGCGGTTTGAGCACTAGCTCATCTGCAGTAGCCGAAACTCGCGCAGACTTACTGCGGTCTGAGGAAGATTTAGCCAGCGCCCGTCAGGAAGCGTCTGAGTTGCGCTCCCGAGTCGCTGATCTGGAGAACATCAAGACTGACCAAGACAAGCTGCTGCAGTTGCGAAATAGCGAGTTGGCAGTCCTGAAGGCGCGCATTGCGGAGATGGAACGGCAGGCTGACGCGGCTCTAGTTGTGGCCGGCACCGACACCGACACCGACACCGACCCTTCCAGGGCCTTGTCGGAGCCGATGGACGACGCTGCTAGCGATACCGCTGTAGTCGACACGACCGTGGCCGCCGCTGATGACGGTTCAGTTACCAGCGAGGACATCTGGGGTAGCGCCGATGAAGGGACCATCGATGATGCCGCGGCAGATCCCTTCGCCGCGGCCGATAGCTCGGTTGATGAATCCGCTACACAAGACGATCCGGCAACCACGCCGGCCGTGACGCAGCCGGTCTCCGACCCGGTCGCTGCTGCACCGGAGCCTGTCGCTCCGGCACCGCAGCCGAAGGCTTGGTGGGAGAACTACTACATCCTGGGCGGTGCCGGCGCGGCAATCTTGGCGCTGATCGCCTTCTTCGCCACGCGCAAGAAGAAGTCCAGAGACGATGAATTCGACAGTCATGCCGGTGATCACGAAGCAGCGGTAGATTTCGGTATACCTGCCGCTGGCACCGCACAGCATGAGCCGGTCGCTGAGGATCCGTTGTTCGACTTACGTAGCCGGATCAGCGACGATCCGAGCAACTTGGATGCGCATCTAGATCTACTGCGCTTCCACTACGGCCGCGGCGAAGCAACCGCGTTCGAAGAGGCCGCTGAGGCAATGTTGGTGCATGTCAACAACCAGCATGGCGCGGAATGGAGTGAGGCGCGTTCGTTGGGCGAGAGCTTGTTGCCCGGCAACCCGCTATTTGCAGAACCTCACGACTTTGGCAGCTTTGACGCCGAGGAAATGGAACAGGCGCCGACCCAAGAGCAGCCCACGCCGGCTGTTGAGGACGAGCCGCTGAGCTTCGATGGCTTTGAGGAGCCACCGGCCGAGACCGCTGAAGTCGCTGATGACCTGCAGTTTGATTCCGTGCCTGATGCGAGTCTGGAAGCGGGATCGGCGGTTGAGACGGCGGCACCAGCGGCGACCAGCGGTGGCGACGATTTCGATTTCGAATTCGATTTCGACGCCCCCACGCAAACCATGGCACCGCTGCAACCGCGCGACGAAGCAGATGCGGAGCCGGCGGTCGAAGAAAAATCGGCTTTCGAACTACCGAAACCGGTCGCGGACGTTCCCAGTGCGCAGGCGTCGGCTGCGGGAGCGGTGTCTAGCGACGAGAAGTTTGAGTTGGAGCTGCCGCCGCTGGACTTCGACTTTAGCGATAGCGAAGTAAAATCGCCCGATGTCATCGGCTTGTCAGAGAAAAACAAGGACGAAGGCGAGGAACTGAGCCTCGACCTGGGTTCGGACGCTGCAGAAAGCGCCGATCAACTGGACGATGCGCTCAGTGACGCCGCTGAGAAAAGCGAGGCGGTCGCCGAGGCCGTTGTTGAAGATGATGGCTTCGATCTGGAGTTAGATCTGGGCGCCATGGGCGATAGTGACGCAGTCGGAACCAAGCTGGATCTGGCCCGCGCCTACATCGACATGGGTGACCCAGACGGTGCGCGGAGCATGCTTGAGGAAGTCATTACCGAAGGCAATGCCGGACAGCGCTCCGAGGCTGAAGGCTTGATGTCGTCACTGGACTAGGTCTGTGAGGTCCGCTCAGGCGGATCCGCACTGTTAGCCGAGGCCGGAGCCAATGTGCTCCGGCCTCGGCGTTTCCACCGCTGGCAATCGGGTTTAATGAGCGAAATTCAACGAATCGCCATGGGCGTGGAATACGAGGGCACCGACTTCTACGGCTGGCAAGTACAGGCACAGTCGCCGACGGTGCAGGAAGTGATGCAGCGCGCACTGTCCACGGTGGCCAATCAACCCATTAATGTCGTTTGCGCAGGTCGCACCGATACAGGGGTGCATGCGAGCTGTCAGGTCATTCATTTCGACACCGACGTAACGCGCAGCGATCGCGGCTGGGGCCTGGGCGGAAACTCGAATTTGCCTGCAACGGTCGCGATTCGCTGGGTGCAGCACGTGGTCCCCAGCTTTCATGCGCGTTTCTCTGCGCACCGTCGCTCGTACCGCTACACGTTGCTCAATCGCTGGGTTAGGCCAGGACTGAGGGCTCGTTATTTGTCATGGGAACGACGGCCACTGGATCTTGAGCTGATGCAGCAGGCGAGCGCGCACTTGATCGGCAAACACGACTTCAGTGCCTATCGAGCCGTGCAGTGTCAGGCTCCCTCACCGGTGCGCACAATGCATCGGTTGGACATATCCAGGAGCGGCGACGAGATTAGCTTCGAAGTCGAGGCTAACGCCTTCCTTCATCGCATGGTACGCAATCTCGTAGGCAGCCTGATCTCGGTGGGCCTCGGCGAGCAACCGCCTGATTGGATTGCTCAGGTATTGGCAAGTCGTGACCGAAACTTAGCCGGGCCCACGGCAACCAGCGCCGGACTGTGTTTCCTCGCACCGCGTTATCCTAGGGAGTTCGGGCTGCCTGAAGAGGTGTCCCTAGCCCGGGCGCGTGAAGTTTATGAAATATCCGGGTTAGCGCCCACGACCCTTCCACCTGCTTAGCCCGCCCGGCAGCTTAGTTCAGTGGCCGATAAAGGAGTGACTGCATTGCGCACCCGGATTAAGTTCTGCGGAATCACCCGCGCCGAAGACATCCAACAGGCCGTCGCGCTGGGTGTAGACGCGATCGGATTGATCCTGGTCCCCGGCAGTAAGCGCGAGCTGAAGCTGGAACAGGCCGCAGCACTCAGCCGCAGCGTGCCCCCAATGGTCACGCTGGTGTGCCTAGTTGCTGACGCTGGCGAGGACTTAGTCAGGGCGATTTTGAGCCGAATGCGCGTCGACCTGCTGCAATTTCACGGCAAGGAAACGGATCAGCAGTGCAATATCTACGGTCGCCCCTTTGTCAAGGCGGTGGCCATGGGCGATGATAATGTTGCAGTGCAGCTAGAAGCATGGCCGAGCGCCGCCGGCTTGGTCCTGGATGGTCACCGGTCCGGTGAGCTCGGAGGCCAAGGTCAACGCTTTGATTGGTCACGCCAGCTACACCGAGGCAGCCAGCCAATCGTGTTGGCGGGCGGGTTAAGCGAGCACAATGTCGCCGAAGCGATTGCCGCAATGCGGCCGTACGCGGTGGACGTTAGTTCCGGAATCGAGAGCGCGCCCAGGATTAAGGATGGGCAGCGCATGCAGGCGTTTATTAGTGAGGTGCAACGTGCTGACAAGCAATATCAGTAAGTTAGAGCCAGTAGCCACCCTGCCTGATGAACGTGGCCACTTTGGCCAATTTGGCGGGCGCTTCGTATCCGAAACGCTGATGGCACCGCTGCAGGAACTTACCGAGGCCTACGAACAGGCCAAACTGGATCCTGCCTTCGAAGCGGAAATGCAAAGTGACCGGCGCGACTATGTCGGCCGGCCGTCGCCGATCTACCACGCGCAGCGGCTGTCGGCTGAAATGGGCGGGGCGCAAATATTGCTCAAACGCGAAGACCTCAATCACACCGGCGCGCACAAGATCAACAACACCATTGGTCAGGCGCTGCTGGCCAAACGGATGGGCAAGACCCGAATCATCGCCGAAACCGGCGCCGGCCAGCACGGCGTGGCGAGCGCGACAGTTGCTGCCCGTTTGGGCATTGATTGTGTCGTGTACATGGGCGCGGTCGACGTGCAGCGCCAAGCTATCAACGTGTTCCGCATGAAGCTGCTCGGCGCCACCGTGATTCCGGTCACCAGCGGTTCGAAGACGCTCAAGGATGCGTTAAACGAGGCGATGCGCGACTGGGTGGCCAACGTCGATGACACCTTCTACATCATCGGTACGGTGGCTGGACCGCACCCGTATCCGCAGCTAGTGCGTGACTTCAATGCCATTGTGGGTCGCGAGGCGCGTAAGCAGATGCTCGACCGCTACGGCAAGCTACCGGATGCTTTGGTCGCCTGCGTCGGCGGCGGTTCCAACGCGATTGGCCTGTTCCACCCCTTTTTGGACGACAAAGACGTCGCTCTCTACGGGGTGGAGGCAGCGGGCAAGGGCTTAAGCAGCGGTCAGCATGCCGCTTCCTTGTGCGCCGGAAAGCCGGGCGTGCTGCACGGTAATCGCACCTACTTGCTTACCGACGATGACGGACAAATCACCGAAACGCATTCGATTAGCGCAGGACTGGATTATCCCGGCGTCGGGCCCGAGCATGCCTGGTTGCACGAGACCGGCCGCGCCACCTACGTGGGTATTGATGACCAACAGGCGCTTGCCGCTTTTCACAAGCTGTCGCGCTGCGAAGGCATTATCCCGGCGTTGGAATCTGCCCACGCAATCGCCTACGGCATGCAGCTGGCGCGAGAGCTACGCAAGGACCAGAACGTCTTGATCAATCTTTCCGGGCGCGGCGATAAGGACGTTCATACGGTGGCTACGCTGGAGGGGATAGGGCTATGAGTAGCCGCATCGACCAGCGCCTAGCCGAGATGCAAGCGAGTAATCGCTGCGCATTGATTGCGTTCATGACCGGCGGCGATCCGGCACCTGAACTCACCGTCCCAGCCATGCACGCGATGGTTGCCGCCGGTGCTGACATCATCGAGTTGGGGATGCCCTTTTCAGATCCGATGGCTGATGGACCGGTGATTCAGCGCTCCAGTGAGCGGGCCCTGGCCAAGGGCATGAATCTCAAGCAAACGTTGGCTTGTCTAGCTGAATTTCGCCGCACCGATAACTACACGCCGGTAGTTTTGATGGGCTATCTCAACCCCATCGAGCACATGGGCATGCAATCTTTTGCCGAACAGGCACAGGCCGCCGGCGCGGACGGCGTACTGTTGGTGGATTGCCCGGTTGAGGAGTTGGACACGAGCGGCGAGGTGCTGTCTAAGCACGGCCTCCAACAGATTTTCCTGATCGCACCGACGACTTCTAGCGCTCGGCTGAGCGAAATCTGCGCCCACGGCCAAGGCTTCCTCTATTATGTGTCGCTTAAGGGCATCACCGGCGCCGGTAGCTTGGCCACCGATGAGGTCGCCGCCAGTCTGCGTTCGCTTAGAACGCAGGCAAAAGTGCCGTTGGCCGTTGGATTCGGTATTAAGTCAGCCGAACAAGCGGCAGCATTGGCAAACGATGCCGATGCGGTAGTGGTGGGCAGTGCGCTCGTGGAGCGGCTGGCGACCGCCACCAATGCGGCCGAGTTGAACGCCGCAGCTGCGGAAATACTGGCCCCGTTGCGCGTAGCGGTAGATGATACGCGCCGGAACTTCGCTGCTTAATAAAGTCCAAAGGATCATCGATGAGTTGGTTGCAAAAACTGATGCCCGCGCGAATTCGCACCGAAGGTGGCAGTAAGCGCGCGGTACCCGAAGGGCTTTGGGCAAAGTGCGACAAGTGCATCGCGGTCCTCTATCGACCCGAGTTGGAACGCAATCTTCAAGTCTGCCCGAAGTGCAACAACCATATGCGCATCGGTGCTCGGGAACGCCTCTCGCAATTTCTCGATACCGATTCAGGTGTGGATATTGGTGCTGACCTGCAGTCCCAGGATTTGCTCAAGTTCCGCGACTCAAAGCGCTACAAAGATCGGCTCGTCGCGGCACAAAAGGCGACCGGTGAGCGCGACGCGCTAGTCGCCCAAAGCGGCAGACTGCATGACCGCGACATTGTTGCCGCGGCTTTCGAGTTCAACTTCATGGCCGGCTCCATGGGCTCAGTGGTAGGCGAACGCTTTGCCCTGGCCGGAGAGGCCGCTATTGAGCAACGTTGTCCCTTGGTGTGCTTTTCAGCCACCGGCGGCGCACGCATGCAGGAAGGCCTGTTTTCACTGCTGCAGATGGCCAAAACTGCTGCCGTGCTCGCGCGCATGAAAGAAGAGCGCTTGCCCTATGTCTCCGTTCTAACCCATCCAACCACCGGCGGCGTTTCCGCCAGCCTAGGCATGCTCGGCGATTTGATCCTTGCCGAACCGTGCGCGCTAATTGGCTTCGCCGGACCACGCGTGATTGAGCAAACCGTCCGCGAGACACTGCCAGAAGGCTTTCAGCGCAGCGAGTTCTTGCTTGAGCATGGCGCGTTAGACCAAATCGTTGATCGGCGCGAGATGCGCAATCGGATCGCTAAGCTGCTCGCGCTGCTGATGCAGCAACCCACGCCGACAGCAGAGCCTGCACTGGGCAGTGAGCCTGAGGTTGCTCCGGAAAGCGCCTAGCCCGGGCGCGTGAAGTTTATGAAATATCCGGGTTAGGATCGCCTAATGCCTAAGTCGCTTCAACAATGGCTCGGCGATTTGGAGCTGCGTGGGCCTGCGCCTATTGCCCTTGGTCTGGACCGGGTCGCGCAGGTTGATCAAACTCTGCGCGCCTTGCGCGGAGTCGAAGCGGCAGCGCAGCCGCTGGTGTTTATGGTGGCCGGTACCAACGGTAAGGGTTCCACCGTGTGCTACATCGATAGCGTGCTGCGCGCTGCCGGGTTGCGCTGCGGGCGTTTCACCTCTCCGCACCTGATCGAATACGCCGAGCGCATCGTCGTCGACGGCGTCAAGGCCAGCGAGCAGGCCATCGTTAGCGCTTTTGAGCGCATTGAGTCCGCCCGCGCGGACACCGAGCTAACCTACTTCGAATTCAGTACGTTGGCCGCGCTGGAGGTGTTTCGCGACGCCAAGCTCGACGCTTGGGTGCTGGAAGTTGGCCTGGGTGGCCGTCTCGATGCGGTCAACATCATCGACGCCGACGTCGCCGTGATTACTTCCATCGATCTCGATCACCAGCAGTATCTGGGTAATGATCGCGAGGGTATCGGGCTGGAGAAGGCCGGCATCATGCGTCCCGGCCGTCCCGCCGTCCTCGGTGACCCCGCTCCACCGCACAGCGTGATCAAGCGGGCAGCCGAACTGAACGCACCGCTTTACCGCATTGGCCACGAATTTACCGTTGCTGGGCCGGCCCATTCCTCAACGCTGAGGTGGCGCGCGCCCGACGATAGTGTGCACGAACTTCCCCAGTCGCCACTGCCCGGAGATCATCAGCGTCGCAACCTAGCTGCTGCGCTCACCGCCCTGTGGTGCATGCGCGATCGCTGGCCGTTTCAGACTGCCGTGTTGCGCGACGGGGTTTTGGCGGCGAGCCTGAGCGGACGCTTGCAGCGGCTGCCTGCACACTGTGCGCTGTATCTGGATGTCGCCCACAACCCAGACGGTGCCCGCGCGCTCGCTGCATGGCTAGGCAGCCAACGCCGTTCCGACCAACGCATCTTGGCCGTTTTCGCGTTGCTGGCCGACAAAGACCTGGAGGGCGTCCTGGAGCCGTTGTTGCCACTTATCGACGAGTGGTCGCTGGCTGAACTGGAAGGTGCTCGGGCCCACAGTGGGGTGGACTTAGCCTCGGCGATCAGCGCCCGGGGCGAAGCCGATGCCAGCATCCACCCCAGCGTCATCACCGCGCTGAGGCGCGCGCTCGATCTGGCCCGAAGCAACGATCTGGTAGTTGTGTTCGGGTCATTTCTGGTTGCTGAGCAAGTGCTGAGAGATCGCGGTTAGGCTTAGCCCGGGATTTCATAAACTTCGTCGGCTGAAATGGCTTGCTTGCGAACGAAAGTCCACACCTAGCTTTGGCCGATCGGCCTGTTCCGAGGCTCGGTCGGCCCTGTAGAAGGTCTATATTAACAGCGACTTGGAGCGAGAAATGGATTGTTTGGAGCTTTGGTATGCTAGCGTACAGCCCGGTTTTGATTAAGCGCCTAAAGCAGAACGTGAGCGGCGGACTGCGCAGTTGCATCACAACTTAGGAGATTTTCAGCGATGAAGTCATTTTCGAATGGGTCGTTAGCGACTAAGAAGTTGTTGCAATACGTTCGCCGGCTCTGGAATCCGGGTGTGGTTACGACTATCCTCGCTGCCGGCTTGCTTGGCAGCGGAACTACGGCGGTCGGTCAGGGCTTTGTCAACTGGGAGACTGCTCATGTGCACCCTCTCGAGCTGACACCGGACGGCTTGAGGCTCCTGGCGGTTAACACCGCCGATAATCGCCTTGAGGTTCTCAGTGTCACCGCCGCTGGCTTGACCCTCACCGATTCGGTTCCAGTGGGTCTGGACCCGGTTTCAGTGCGTTCCCGGAACAACCTGGAAGCCTGGGTTGTCAACCGCATTTCCGACTCCATCAGCGTGGTCGATCTTACGACAATGAATGTCGTGGCGACTCTTGCTGTCGGGGACGAGCCAGCGGATATAGTCTTTGCCGGCTCGCCGCAGCGCGCCTTCGTGACGGTTTCCGGAACTCGGGAGGTCCGCGTCTTCGACCCGGCTAATCTCGCTGCGGCCCCCTCCGTTGTTACCCTTGAGGGCTTCGATCCCCGAGCGATGGTAACGGATGGCAGCAACGTTTATGTTGCGATTTTCCGATCCGGAAACGGTACGACGATCCTGGGCGGCGGAAACGCGGTTGGAAAACTTCCGAACGGCTACCCTCCACTCGTGGTGGAGAACGTTGCCGGCCCTTATGGTGGTACCAACCCTCCGCCCAACAACGGCACCGACTTCGATCCACCACAGCAGGTCGGAAACCCGTCGCCGCCGGCGGTGGCCCATATTGTTCGAAAGTCGGCTGCCGGCGAGTGGCTAGATGACAACGGCGGGAATTGGACGGCCTTGGTGAGTGGTGCTCAGGCACCGCTTTCGGGCCGTATCGTTGGTTGGGATCTTCTCGATCACGACTTGGCGATTATCGACATCACGGATCTCTCAGTTTCCTACGCCGATCGTTTGATGACGGCCAATATGGCCCTCGGAGTGAACCCGGTCTCAGGCGAGATTACCGTCGTGGGCCTCGAATCAACCAACGAGGTTCGCTTCGAACCGAACCTGAATGGGCGGTTCGTGCGGACTCATTTGGCCAGGGTTAATCCCAACTCACCGGCAAATCCCGTCATCGTCGATCTCAACCCTCACCTCACTTACGCCACCCCGACGATTCCTCAGTCACAGCGCAACCTGTCTGTGGGAGACCCTCGCGCCATTGTTTGGCGTTCTTCCGGAAACCGTGGTTATGTCGCCGGTATGGGTTCGAACAACCTTGTGATTATCGACCAGACCGGAGCCCGGGTTGGGGGACGATCGACTATCGAAGTCTCCGAAGGTCCCAGTGGACTGGCCCTGGACGAGGCCCGCGACCGGCTCTACGTGTTGCAGAAGTTCGCCGCCTCGATCTCCATCGTTGATCTGACGAACGAAACTGTGGTCTCAGAAACAGCCCTCTTCGACCCGACGCCGGCGCCGATCCGCATCGGGCGCCGCCACCTCTATGACACCCACGAGACTTCGGGCCTGGGCCAGGTGGCCTGTGCCTCTTGTCATATCGATGCCCGCTTCGACGGTCTGGCCTGGGACCTGGGGATTCCCGATGGAGACATGATCCCGCTCGGACCTAGCATTTGTGACGGAAACTGCGGCCCTTTTCATCCGATGAAAGGACCCATGGTGACCCAAACTTTTCAGGACATCATCGGCAAGGAACCCCACCACTGGCGCGGAGACCAACTCGGCTTTGAGGGCTTCAATCCCACCTTCATGGCCCTTCAAGGTGACGACGAGGAGCTGACAGAGCCGGAAGTGCAGGAGTTCGAGAGCTTCCTTGCGTCCATTCACTTTGAGCCGAACCCCATGAGGAACGTCGACAATTCACCCCGAACCGACCTGCCGCTCCCCGGACACCTGACCACCGGTCGCTTCGGCGCTGCT
>QIMA01000492.1 GCA_003233535.1 Rhodanobacteraceae bacterium | reverse complement strand
TACAGCTGCCAGAGGGTGTGGAAATGGTGATGCCGGGTGACAACATCAAGATGGTGGTGGATTTGATTGCCCCGATCGCGATGGAAGATGGTCTGCGCTTCGCTATTCGCGAAGGTGGCCGTACCGTTGGCGCCGGCGTCGTCGCTAAGATCTTCGAATAACATAGTTGGTTCGCCTGACCGCTAACGCGGTCGGGTGCCCTAGCTAGCCAAGTCACTAGGCCAGTAGCTCAATTGGCAGAGCAGCGGTCTCCAAAACCGCAGGTTGGGGGTTCGATTCCCTCCTGGCCTGCCATCATGCGGGCCACTTTTGTGCACGCGGCAGGAAGCAGGCGCACTACGAATGAGTTCTAAGGCGGAAGCCGTAGCAAACACTGGGTCCGGGCCGGTGGATATCTTGAAATGGATCGTCGGGATCGCGATTGTGATCGTCGGCGTTGGCGCGTTCTATTGGTTCGAGCAACAGTGGCCGACGTATAGCCGAATTCTGGCTGTGGTTGGTGGCTTGGGTGTCGGTACCGCGGTGCTGTTAAGCACCAGCCTGGGTAAGCGCTTTTTGAATTTTGCCCGCGAGGCGCAATTTGAAATGCGCAAGGTCGTTTGGCCAACCCGCCAGGAAACGGTGCAGACCACTTTGGTCATCATGGTTGTGGTGGTCATTGTTGGAATTATCCTGTGGATAATTGACTACCTGCTTGCGTGGGCCGTCCGCCAGTTGATTGGTTAGGAGTAAGCGATGTCTAAACGCTGGTATGTGGTGCACGCCTACTCTGGTTACGAGCATCAGGTTAAGCGATCGTTGCACGAGCGGATTGAACGCACCGGTTTGGACGATAAGTTCGGCGACGTGTTGGTGCCAACCGAAGAAGTGGTCGAAATGCGCCAAGGGCAGAAGCGCCGAAGTGAACGAAAGTTCTTTCCCGGCTATGTCTTGGTGCAAATCGAAACCATTCAGGATGGTCGCTCAATTCGGATTGACGATGAGTCCTGGCATTTGGTAAAGGAAACGCCAAAGGTCATGGGTTTTATCGGCGGTACCGCCGATCGACCACTGCCGATTTCAGACAAAGAAGCCGACACGATTCTGCAGCGCGTTCAGGACGGGGTTGAGAAGCCGCGACCGAAGGTGCTGTTCGAGGTTGGCGAAATGGTGCGCGTCACAGACGGCCCATTCAACGACTTCAATGCGGTCGTTGACGAAGTGAATTACGACAAGAACCGACTCAAAGTGGCAGTGCAGATCTTCGGCCGCTCCACCCCGGTTGAACTTGAGTTCTCTCAAGTCGAAAAGGCTTGAGGCCATAGGTAGTCCCAGCTTCGGCTGGTTTTTCAAAGTTCTGACTGGGGAGGTGGCGGACTAAAGGCCGTTGCCGATTGCACCCGCGGAGAAATCAAGTCATGGCAAAGAAAGTTTCTGGATACATCAAGCTGCAGGTGAAGGCCGGGCAAGCTAACCCGAGTCCGCCAGTCGGCCCCGCGCTGGGTCAGCGTGGCGTCAACATTATGGAATTCTGCAAAGCCTTCAATGCGGCAACGCAGAAGGTCGAGCCGGGTCTTCCAATTCCTTGCGTCATTACCGTTTACACCGATCGCAGCTTCACTTTCATCACCAAAACGCCGCCGGCGTCGGTGCTGCTGAGGAAGGTGCTCAATCTGTCCAAAGGCTCGTCTCGTCCGAACACCGAAAAGGTGGGCACCGTGACGCGCGCACAGCTGGAAGAAGTGGCCAAGGCCAAAGAGCCCGATCTGACCGCGAACGATCTCGACGCGGCAGTTCGGACAATTGCGGGCAGCGCTCGCAGCATGGGTTTGGTGGTGGAGGGTTAAGCCATGGCAAAGATGACTAAACGTTTTAAACAAATGCGCTCCCTGGTCGAACCGGGCAAGCCCTATCCAGTTGATCAAGCTCTGGATATCTTGAGGACCAACTCCAAAGTGAAATTCGTCGAAGCGATCGACGTTGCTGTGCGTCTTGGTATTGATGCGCGCAAGTCTGATCAGAACGTACGTAGCTCCACCCTGTTGCCGAACGGCACCGGTAAGACCGTGCGAGTGGCCGTTTTTGCCCAAGGCGAGAACGCCACTAAGGCTCTAGAGGCCGGTGCTGACGTCGTCGGCTTTGAGGATCTCGCTGAGCGTATGCAAGGCGGTGAACTGAATTTCGACACCGTTATCGCGTCGCCAGACGCCATGCGCGTAGTCGGTAAACTTGGTCAGTTGCTCGGTCCTCGAGGCCTAATGCCGAATCCGAAAGTCGGTACGGTTACTTCGGACGTCGCCGGTGCGGTTAAGAACGCCAAGTCTGGTCAGGTTCGCTACCGCAACGACAAGGGTGGGATCATCCACTGCACGATCGGCAAGGTGAGCTTCGAAGCGGCAGCGCTGAAAGAAAACCTTCAAGCGCTATTGGCTGACCTCAATAAGGCCAGACCAGCCGGTGCGAAAGGTCAATACATCCGCAAGATCACCGTCTCCAGCACGATGGGGCTGGGAATCGTTGTAGATCAAGCAACTTTAGAAAGCTCTCAGGCCTAAAGTCTGAGGGGAAAGAGTTTTGGTGGCGCCTCGGAGTAATGAGACCGTCCGTCAAAGACCGCAGGTGCGGGTGGGCTGTCACAGCTTTCCCGCTTAATCGCATATCAGCCTGCGTAGATGGTGCCGCCCGTTCCTATTTGGATACGGCTGTGCCGACACCGGTCGCGATGAGTAGTTAAGCATTCATCGTGTCCCCACCCTTGATTTTGAGGGTGGCCATAGTGGATCCAGTCTTGCGACTGGATCTTGATTGGAGCAATCGCAATGGCACTCAGTTTCGAACAGAAGAAAGAGGTCGTTGCTGAGCTCGCGGAAGTAGCTCGCGGCGCGGCATCTCTAGTAGCTGCCGAATACCGCGGGATGACCGTTGAGCAACTCACCGAACTGAGAAAGAAGGCCCGAGAGGGCGGCGTGTTCCTGAAGGTGGTTAAAAACACCCTGGTTCGCCGCGCAATCGACGGTACCGATTTCGAATGCATTGGTGAGGCGCTAAGCGGTCCCCTGATGTACGCGTTCTCTGAAGAAGACCCGGGCGCGGCGGGTCGTTTGGTCAAGGATTATGCCAAGACCAACGACAAGCTGATTCCGAAGATCGTCGCGATCGGCGGTCAGATGTATGGGGCTTCTGAAGTAGATCGTCTTGCAAGCTTGCCCACGCGCGATCAGGCGCTGGCGATACTGTTGAGTCTGATGGCTCAGCCGGTCACCAAATTGGTTCGTACCTTGGCCGAGCCCGCGTCGATGTTGGCGCGCACTGTCAACGGCGTGGCCGAACAGAAGCAAGCAGCGTAATCAGGTTCTACGCGAACAAAGCACACCAACAATTCATTAAATTAGCCGTTACATTTGAGGAGTGGGAAAAATGTCCCTCAGCAACGAAGAAATCATTGAGGCAATTGCCTCTAAAAGCCTGATGGAAGTCATGGACCTGGTTAAGGCCATGGAAGAGAAGTTTGGCGTTTCCGCCGCTGCGCCAGTGGCCGCCGCCGCTGCCACCGACGGTGGTGGTGCCGCCGCCATAGAGCAGACCGAATTCGATGTGATTCTGTCTTCTTTCGGCAGCAGCAAGGTTGGCGTCATTAAGGCGGTTCGCGCGATCACCAGCCTGGGCTTGAAAGAAGCCAAGGATCTGGTCGAGAGCGCCCCGACTGCTGTTAAGGAAGGCGTCAGCAAGGAAGAAGCTGACAAGATGAAGAAAGATCTTGAGGAAGTTGGTGCGACGGTCGAGATTAAGTAAGCGACCGATTGGCAGCTTTGCTCAAAGTTTGAAGCGGAGCCTGGGGGTTTTTAGCCCCCGGGCTCTCGCCGTGTGTGGCTATCGGGGAAATCGCAAGAGCGGAATTGGATCGAGGCTGAACGGCCTGGGTTTTAGCGATTCCGGTCTTGCGGTTTTCGATTTTCCGTTTCTGCTGGGTTACCGCGACTTAGGCAGAACTACAGACCAAGGGTGGTAGACAATGACCTACTCCTTCACCGAAAAGAAGCGCATCCGCAAGGACTTCGGCAAGGCCATGGCGGTCCTCGAAGTACCTTCGCTGCTGTCGATTCAGGTGGACTCCTATAAGGAGTTCCTGCAACTTGAGCGTAGCCGTGCCGACCTAGAAGAAAAGGGTCTCCACGGTGCGCTGAAGTCGGTGTTTCCGATCTCCAGCTATTCCGGAAACGCTGCCCTGGAATACGTCAGCTATCGCTTGGGTGAGCCTCCGTTCGACGTGCGCGAATGCAAGTCGCGTGGCCTGTCTTATGGTGCGCCGCTACGCGTCACCGTGCGCCTGGTGATCTACGACAAAGAGTCAGGCAACAAGGCGGTGAAGTACGTTAAGGAGCAAGAGGTGTACATGGGCGAATTGCCGCTCATGACCGACACCGGCACCTTTATCGTAAACGGCACTGAGCGCGTCATTGTCTCCCAACTGCACCGTTCCCCGGGCGTGTTCTTCGATCACGATCGCGGCAAGACGCACAGTTCCGGAAAGCTGCTCTACTCCGCGCGGGTCATCCCTTACCGTGGCTCATGGCTGGACTTCGAGTTCGATGCCAAGGACTCCGTGTTTACCCGTATCGATCGTCGTCGCAAGTTGCCGGTGACGGTGTTATTGCGCGCTCTTGGCTATAACAACACGCAAATTCTGGACATCTTCTTCGAAGTGAATCAGTTCAACCTCAGCGCCGAAGGCGCCGAGATGGAGTTGGTGCCGGAGCGTCTGCGTGGTGACACGGCCAGCTTCGATCTGAAGATTGGCAAGAAGGTGGTGGTCGAGGCAGGCAAGCGGATCGCTTCGCGTCACGTGGCAATGCTGGAGAAGGCCAAGATCACCTCTCTGCAGGTCCCAGACGATTACCTAGTCACTCGGATCCTGGCCCACGACGTGGTCGATCCTGACACCGCTGAGGTGCTGGCAAGCGCTAATGACGAGATCACTGAAGAGCATTTGGAGCTGTTCCGTAAGGCCGGCATCAAGGCCTTTGGTACTATCTTTGTCAACGATCTGGATCGCGGTTCCTACATTTCGAACACGCTGCGCATTGACCCCACTAAGGGTCAGTTGGACGCGCTGGTCGAGATCTACCGGATGATGCGTCCGGGCGAGCCGCCGACCAAGGACGCGGCTCAGAACCTGTTCCAGAACTTGTTCTTCAGTTCTGATCGCTACGACTTGTCCGGCGTTGGTCGGATGAAGTTTAATCGCCGTGTAGGACGTAAAGAAGTTGTTGGTCCGGGCGTGCTCTACGACCACCAGTTCTTCTCCGGTCGCAACGACGAGAAAAGCAAGAAACTGGTTGCCGAACACGCCGACAATTCAGACATCCTTGAGGTACTCAAAACCCTCATAGGTATTCGCAACGGTCAGGGCACGGTCGACGATATCGATCACCTGGGTAATCGTCGCGTGCGCAGCGTCGGTGAAATGGCAGAGAACGTGTTCCGCATCGGTTTGGTCCGCGTTGAACGAGCCGTGCGTGAGCGCTTGAGCTTGGCTGAGAGTGAGGGTCTGACTCCGCAGGAGCTGATCAACGCTAAGCCCGTTGCGGCGGCGATCAAGGAGTTTTTCGGCTCATCGCAGCTGTCGCAGTTCATGGATCAGAACAACCCACTGTCGGAAGTGACTCACAAGCGCCGCGTTTCTGCGCTGGGTCCGGGTGGTTTGACCCGCGAGCGCGCTGGCTTCGAAGTTCGCGACGTGCATCCGACGCATTACGGTCGGGTATGCCCCATCGAGACGCCTGAAGGCCCGAACATCGGCCTGATCAACTCGTTGGCGGTGTTTGCTCGTACCAATCGCTACGGCTTCATCGAGACGCCGTTTCGCAAGGTGGTAAACGGACAGCTCACTCACGACGTTGAATACCTGTCGGCGATTGAAGAAATCGACTACGCCATCGCTCAGTCGAACGCGCAGGTCAACAAGAAAGATCAGCTGACCGAAGAGTTCGTGACCTGTCGTTTCCAGGGTGAAATCTTGCTCAAAGAAGCACACGAAGTGCGCTTCATGGACGTTGCACCGAACCAGATTGTGTCGGTCGCCGCCGCTTTAGTGCCCTTCTTGGAGCATAACGACGCCAACCGCGCACTGATGGGCGCGAACATGCAGCGACAGGCTGTTCCGACGCTGCGCGCGCAAACGCCGCTGGTTGGTACTGGCGTAGAGCGCAAGGTGGCGATGGACTCGGGCGTTATCGTGATCGCTAAGCGCGGCGGTGTGGTTGACCAAGTCGATGCCGGTCGTGTAGTCGTCAAGGTGCACGAAGAGCAGGTTGGTGACAACGATCCGGGTGTCGATATCTACACCCTGACCAAGTACACCCGGTCCAACCAGAACACCTGCATCAATCAGCGTCCGCTGGTTCGCGTAGGCGACGTGGTCGCGCCGGACGACGTGCTCGCCGATGGCCCGTCCACCGATTTGGGTGAGCTGGCGCTGGGTCAGAACATGCTGGTCGCGTTCATGCCCTGGAACGGCTACAACTTCGAGGACTCGATCCTGATCTCGGAGCGTGTGGTCAAGGAAGATCGCTACACCACCATTCACATCGAAGAACTCACCTGTGTCGCTCGCGACACCAAGCTGGGTCCGGAAGAGATAACCGCCGATATCCCCAACGTGGGTGAGCAGGCGCTATCTCGCTTGGATGAGTCCGGCGTGGTTTACATCGGTGCCGAGGTCCAGGCAGGCGACATTCTGGTCGGTAAGGTGACGCCGAAGGGCGAGAGCCAACTGACACCGGAAGAGAAGCTGCTGCGGGCCATCTTTGGCGAGAAGGCATCCGACGTTAAGGACAGCTCACTGCGTGTGCCGCCGGGTATGGACGGCACCGTGATTGACGTCCAGGTCTTCACCCGCGATGGTCTGGAGAAGGACAAGCGCGCGCTGAAGATTGAGCAGGCTGAGATCAAGCGCATCAAGAAGGATTTGGACGATCAGTTCAGAATTCTCGAAGCAGCCATCTTCCAACGTCTGCGTGGCGCGATCGCCGGTGAAGTCGTCAGCGGCGGACCGGGTGATCTGAAGAAAGGCCAGGAACTGACGGCTGAATTCCTCAACGGGCTGCCGCGCGACCAATGGTTCTCGATTCGCCTGAAGAATGAGGCGGCTGCCGAATCGCTGGCAAAGGCTCAGGATCAGGTTGAGCACCACAAGCGCGAGTTCGACAAGCTGTTTGAACAGAAGAGGGCCAAGATCACCGCTGGCGACGATCTCGCTCCCGGCGTGCTGAAGATGGTCAAGGTCTACTTGGCAGTTAAGCGGCGCATTCAGCCGGGCGACAAGATGGCTGGTCGCCACGGTAACAAGGGTGTTATTTCCACGATTGTGCCGGTCGAAGACATGCCTTTCAGTGAAGATGGCTCCGCGGTCGACGTGGTACTCAATCCGTTGGGTGTGCCGTCGCGTATGAACATCGGTCAGGTGCTTGCGTGTCACTTGGGCTGGGCTCCCAAGGGCATCGGTATACGCATCGGCAAGATGATCGACGCGAAGAACGGAACCAAAGAACTGCGCGGGCTGCTCGATAAGGTCTACAACGTAGGTGATTCTCGGCAAACGGTTGACCTGAAAGAATTCACCGACGAAGAACTGTTGGTGCTGGGTTCCAATTTGCGCAAGGGTGTGCCAATGGCGACACCTGTCTTTGATGGCGCGCCGGAATCTGAGATCAAGCGCATGCTTGAGTTGGCAGAGCTGCCAAGTACCGGTCAAACGACTTTGTACGACGGCCGCACCGGTGATCCTTTTGATCGCCCGGTCACTGTCGGCTACATGTACATGCTCAAGCTAAACCATCTGGTTGATGACAAAATGCACGCCCGTTCTACTGGGCCTTACAGCTTGGTCACGCAGCAACCGCTGGGTGGTAAAGCGCAGTTCGGTGGCCAGCGCTTTGGTGAGATGGAGGTCTGGGCTCTGGAAGCCTACGGCGCCGCCTACACCCTGCAGGAAATGCTGACGGTCAAGTCCGACGATGTCGCCGGACGTAACCAGATGTACAAGAATATTGTCGACGGTGACCACCAGATGGTTGCGGGCATGCCGGAATCCTTCAATGTCCTGGTGAAGGAAATCCAATCGCTCGCGATCAACGTCGATCTCGACAAGGACCAGGGTTAAACGGAGTCGGATGCTATGAGAGACCTACTAAACCTGTTTAATCAGCAGCGCCAAACGCTGGATTTTGATTCCATGCGGATTGGTTTGGCCGCTCCGGAGGTGATCCGATCCTGGTCGCACGGTGAGGTTAAGAAGCCCGAGACCATCAACTACCGTACTTTCAAGCCCGAGCGAGACGGCTTGTTCTGTGCAGCTATCTTCGGTCCGAATAAGGACTACGAGTGTCTGTGCGGCAAGTACAAGCGGATGAAGCACCGCGGTGTGGTGTGCGAAAAGTGCGGCACCGAAGTGACCTTGGCGAAGGTGCGCCGCGAGCGCATGGGCCATATTGAGCTGGCTAGCCCGACTGCGCACATCTGGTTCTTGAAGTCGCTGCCTTCGCGCATCGGCTTGATGCTGGACATGACGCTGCGCGACATTGAGCGCATCCTCTATTTCGAAGCCTACGTTGTGGTCGATCCTGGCCTAACCGCGCTCGAACGTGGTCAACTGCTCAGCGAAGAGCAGTTTCTGCAGGCTGTTGAAGAGCACGGTGACGAGTTCGACGCGAAGATGGGCGCTGAGGCAGTTTTCGAACTGCTAAAGACCATCGATTTGAACGCCGAACTGGTTAAGCTGAAAGAGGAGATCGCCAGCACTAACTCCGAGACCAAGCTCAAGCGCTTGTCCAAACGGGTCAAGCTGGTTGAAGCATTCTTGGAATCTGGCAATCGCCCGGAATGGATGGTGATGACCGTTCTGCCGGTGTTGCCACCGGATCTGCGTCCGCTGGTCCCGTTGGACGGCGGTCGCTTTGCGACCTCGGATCTGAACGATCTGTACCGTCGCGTGATCAATCGCAACAACCGCCTGAAGCGACTGCTTGAGTTGAATGCGCCGGACATCATCGTGCGCAATGAAAAGCGCATGCTGCAGGAGTCGGTGGATGCTTTGATGGACAATGGCCGTCGTGGTCGCGCCATCACCGGCACCAACAAACGCCCGCTGAAGTCGCTAGCCGACATGATTAAGGGTAAGCAAGGCCGCTTCCGCCAGAACTTGCTCGGTAAGCGCGTCGATTACTCTGGTCGTTCGGTGATCGTGGTCGGTCCGACCCTGAAGCTGCATGAGTGTGGTTTGCCGAAAAAGATGGCGTTAGAGTTGTTCAAGCCGTTCATCTTTTCCAAGCTGCAGCGTCGTGGCCTAGCCACCACCATCAAAGCCGCTAAGAAGTTGGTTGAACGCGAGAGCGCCGAGGTTTGGGATATTCTCGAAGAGGTGATTCGCGAACATCCGGTCATGCTCAATCGCGCACCAACTTTGCATCGTTTGGGGATCCAAGCGTTCGAGCCGGTGCTGATTGAAGGCAAGGCCATCCAACTGCACCCGTTGGTCTGCACCGCGTTTAACGCTGACTTCGATGGCGATCAGATGGCGGTCCACGTGCCGCTCTCTCTGGAAGCCCAGCTAGAAGCCCGCGCGCTGATGATGTCGACCAACAATATTCTCTCGCCCGCCAACGGTGAGCCGATCATTGTGCCGACGCAGGACGTCGTCTTGGGTCTGTACTACATGACCCGAGAACTGGTGAACAAGCGAGGCGAAGGCATGGTGTTTGCCAATGTCAGCGAGATACATCGCGCCTACGGCGCCAACAAGATTGACCTGCATGCAAAGATCAGGGTTCGGATTCGCGAAGTCTCCGTTAACGAAGATGGTAATCGAACTGAGACCTTCAAGCTAACCGACACCACGGTTGGCCGGGCACTGCTCGCTGAGATCCTGCCCGAAGGCATTCCCTTTGAGCTGATCAATCAGAACCTATCCAAGAAAGCAATTTCTGGAACTATTAATGCCTGTTATCGGAAGCTGGGACTGAAGGACACCGTCGTTTTCGCCGATCGGTTGATGTACACCGGCTTCTCTTACGCCACCCGTGCCGGCGTTTCCATCGGCATCGATGATCTGATCGTGCCGGAAGGGAAGCCGCAAATCTTGGCGCGAGCGGAAGAAGAGGTGTTGGAGATTCAGGAGCAGTTCGCTTCGGGTCTGGTAACCGCAGGCGAGCGCTACAACAAGGTTGTGGACATCTGGTCGCGCACCAATGAGCAAGTCGCTAAAGCGATGATGGACACCTTGGGCACTGACAACGTCACTGACTCCGAGGGTAAGGTTGTCGCGCAGAAATCGATGAACTCGATCTACATCATGGCCGATTCCGGGGCACGTGGTAGCGCCGCGCAGATTCGTCAGCTCTCCGGTATGCGCGGCCTGATGGCCAAGCCAGACGGGTCGATTATTGAGACCCCGATTAAGGCCAACTTCCGCGAAGGCCTAGACGTGCTGCAGTACTTCATCTCCACCCATGGCGCGCGAAAGGGCCTGGCTGACACCGCGCTTAAAACGGCGAACTCGGGTTATCTAACCCGGCGATTGGTCGACGTTGCGCAAGATATGGTGGTTACCGAGCCTGATTGCGGTACGTTGGAAAGCCTGTCCATGACTGCGATCGTCGAAGGTGGCGATGTGGTCGAAGCCTTGCGTGATCGTGTGCTAGGTCGGGTGGTTGCCGAGGACGTTTTCTTGCCTGGCAATGACGAAGATCCCGTAGTCACTCGTAACACGCTGCTCGATGAAGCCTGGGTGCAAGAGCTGGAAGAAAAGGGCGTCCAACACATGCAGGTGCGTTCGGCGATCACTTGCCAAGCCAAGTTCGGCGTTTGCCAAGCTTGCTACGGGCGTGATTTGGCGCGTGGCCATTTGGTCAACAACGGCGAAGCCGTTGGTGTAATCGCTGCACAGTCGATTGGTGAGCCCGGTACCCAGCTGACCATGCGTACGTTCCATATCGGCGGCGCGGCATCCCGAGTGGCGGCCCAGGATCACGTCCAGGTCAAAACTACCGGCACCATGCGACTGCACAACCTTAAAACGGTTAATCACGAGAACGGTCACCTAGTCGCGGTTTCGCGATCCGGCGAGGTGTGCGTTGATGATGCCCATGGTCGCGAGCGAGAACGTTACAAGGTGCCCTACGGTGCCACGCTGAGCGTTCTGGACGGTAAGCCGATTAAGGCAGGCCAGACCATCGCCAACTGGGACCCTCATACCCACCCGATTATTTCCGAAGTGGCAGGCATCATGCGCTTCCGCGACTTCGTTGACGGAATCACTGTCAACGAGCAGGTAGACGACCTGACTGGCTTACAAAGCTTCGTGGTTACTGATCCCAAGCGTCGTGGCACTGCCGCTAAGGATCTGCGGCCAATGATCACGCTGGAAGGTAGCGACGGTATGCCGTTGTCGATTCCGGGTACCGATATTCCGGCGCAATACTTCCTGCCTGCTGGCGCGATTATCAGTCTGCAGGATGGGGCCGCCGTAGGCGTTGGTGACGTCGTTGCCCGTATTCCGCAGGAGTCGTCTAAGACCCGTGACATCACCGGCGGTTTGCCGCGTGTTGCGGATCTGTTCGAAGCGCGCAAGCCCAAGGAGCCGGCTATCCTCGCCGAGCGTTCCGGGTTGGTTAGCTTTGGTAAAGACACCAAGGGTAAGCAGCGCCTGATCATTCGCGACAACGAAGGCAACGAGCACGAAGAACTGATCCCGAAATGGCGCCACATCATCGTCTTCGAAGGCGAGCACGTGGAGAAGGGTGAGATCGTGGTCGACGGTGAACTCAACCCGCATGACATTCTCCGTTTGCTAGGTGTAGAGCCTTTGGCTGCTTACCTGACTAAGGAAATTCAGGACGTTTATCGATTGCAGGGTGTAAAGATCAACGATAAGCACATCGAGGTAATCGTTCGCCAGATGCTGCGCAAAGTGGAAGTCACCGATCCCGGTGACACACGTTATTTGCGCAGCGAACAGGTTGATCGAATCCGTGTGCGTACCGAAAACGCGCGGCGTGCTGCGAAAGGCGAAGAGGGTGCGAAGTTCGATTCGGTGCTGCTGGGAATTACCAAAGCATCACTGGCAACGGAGTCCTTCATCTCTGCCGCATCCTTCCAGGAAACCACTCGTGTGCTTACCGAGGCCGCCGTTCGCGGCGCTCGTGACCACCTGCGAGGCCTGAAAGAGAACGTGATCGTGGGTCGGTTGATACCCGCGGGCACTGGCTTGGCCTACCATCGTGAGCGCCGTGAGCGCGGCGAAGTGTCGGCTGACGAGCTGGAAGCCATTGGTTTGACCAGCAAACCCGCACGAGTCGAGGACTTTGCTGAGTAAAAAGTCCACTGTGCTGCCCGTTAACCCCGGGCAGCACTTGACAGAAAAAAAACAAAAATGCTACATTCTCCGGCTCGACAGGCCGGCTTCGGCTTGTCGTTTGTATTCTTAAGGATCCTTCATGGCGACGATTAATCAGCTGGTGCGCAAGCCGCGCAGCCCGAAAACCTACAAGAGCGCCTCGCCGGCACTCGAAAAGTGCCCGCAACGTCGCGGCGTTTGTACGCGCGTCTACACCACCACCCCGAAGAAGCCCAACTCGGCTCTACGCAAAGTGGCGAAGGTGCGCTTGACTAATGGTTTCGAGGTCATCAGCTACATCGGCGGCGAAGGGCATAATCTTCAAGAGCATTCGGTCGTGCTGATTCGTGGCGGTCGTGTCAAAGACCTGCCCGGCGTTCGCTACCACACCGTGCGCGGCAGTCTCGATGCCTCCGGTGTCGCGAAACGTAGGCAGGCTCGTAGCAAGTACGGCGCCAAGCGTCCGAAGTCCTAAAGCGGTTCTCGCTTTAGTCAAAACTTAAGTATCTCGAGGTAAGTCAGATGTCACGTAAAGGTTCACAAGGGCCACGCCCAGTGCTGCCGGATCCAAAATTTGGGAGCGACGTGATCGCTCGGTTCATTAACATGATCATGCGCAGCGGCAAGAAGTCTGTGGCTGAGCGTATTCTGTACGGTGCCATCTCTGACATCGAGCGCAAGTCCAGCACGCCTCTGGATTTGGTCGAGAAAGCGATCAGTAACGTCGCGCCGGCCGTCGAGGTTAAGTCTCGACGTGTTGGTGGCGCTACTTACCAGGTGCCGGTCGAGGTTCGTCCTCAGCGTCGCAATACCCTGGCAATGCGCTGGGTAATTGATGCCGCGCGCAAGCGCGGTGAAAGCACGATGCCGCGCAAGTTGGCGGCAGAACTGATGGATGCGGCCGAAAACCGCGGCGCTGCTGTGAAAAAGCGCGAAGAAACCCATCGTATGGCGGAAGCGAACAAAGCGTTCGCACATTACCGCTGGTAAGTAACAGGAAGGAGCTTGAGCGTGGCCCGGGAAACCCCTATCGACCGTTATCGCAATATTGGCATCATGGCGCATATCGATGCCGGCAAGACGACAACGACCGAACGCATCCTCTTTTATACCGGTGTCTCGCACAAGATCGGTGAAGTCCATGACGGCAATGCCACCATGGACTGGATGGAACAAGAACAAGAGCGCGGCATAACTATTACTTCAGCTGCCACAACCTGCTTCTGGCAGGGGATGGATGGCTCGAAGGAATTGCATCGCCTGAATATCATCGACACCCCTGGGCACGTTGACTTCACTATTGAAGTAGAGCGCTCCTTGCGTGTGCTCGATGGTGCGGTGTTCGTTTTGTGCGCGGTTGGCGGTGTGCAGCCCCAGTCCGAGACCGTGTGGCGCCAGGCCAACAAGTACAAAGTGCCGCGTCTTGCGTTCGTTAATAAGATGGATCGCTCAGGGGCCGACTTCGACAAGGTCGTGGGCCAACTGAAGTCTCGTCTAAATGCCAAGGCTGTGCCGATGCAGGTGCCGATTGGTGCCGAGGAAGGCTTTAAGGGCGTCGTCGACCTGCTCAAGATGAAGGCCATTATCTGGGATCAAGAGAACCAGGGGATGACCTTCGAGTATTGCGAGATACCGGCTGAATTGGCCGATACCTGTGCTGCCGCTCGTGAGTACATGGTTGAGGCGGCTGCCGACGGCAGTGATGAGTTGATGGAGAAGTACCTCGATGGTGTCGCGCTGACCGAGGACGAGATTCTGGCGGGTATTCGCGCTGGTGTGTTGAGCACCGACCTGACTCCCGTTTTTTGCGGCTCTGCCTTTAAAAATAAGGGCGTGCAGGCAATGCTGGATGCAGTCATCGATTTGCTACCTTCGCCGGTAGATGTGCACTCCGTGCTCGGTACGCTTGATGATGCCAATGAGACTGAGGCAAAGCGCAAGTCGGATGACACAGAATCATTCTCGGCACTGGCGTTCAAGATTGCGACCGACCCTTACGTAGGTACTTTGACCTTCTTCCGCGTCTATTCAGGCGTGCTGAAATCCGGGGACAGCGTTTATAACCCGGTGAAGGGCAAGAAGGAGCGGGTCGGTCGTTTGCTGCAGATGCATGCGAACAATCGGGTAGAGATCAAGGAAGTGTGCGCTGGCGATATCGCTGCGGCGGTTGGCCTTAAGGATGTCACTACGGGTGACACTCTGTGCGCCAATGACGCGATCATTACCCTGGAACGGATGATTTTCCCCGAGCCGGTTATAGCGATGGCGATCGAACCGAAGACCAAGAGCGACCAAGAAAAAATGGGCGTTGCTCTGTCCAGGTTGGCCCAGGAGGATCCGTCCTTCCGCGTCCGTACCGATGAGGAGTCTGGCCAGACGATTATTGCGGGTATGGGTGAGTTGCATCTAGATATTTTGGTTGACCGGATGAGGCGCGAATTCAACGTCAGCGCCAACGTCGGCAAACCACAGGTTGCATATCGCGAAACCATTCGCGGGTCGGTAACTCAAGAAGGCAAGTTCGTTCGCCAGTCTGGCGGTCGTGGTCAGTTCGGTCACGTTGTCATTGAGATTTCGCCGCAGGAACGTGGTGATGGCTACCTCTTTGAAAACGCGATCGTAGGTGGTGCCATTCCTAAGGAATACATCCCCGCGGTAGATAAGGGCATTAAGGAATGCATGGTCAGTGGTGTACTCGCAGGCTTCCCGATCGTCGATATCAAGGTGCGTCTGATTGATGGGTCCTACCATGAGGTCGATTCCAACGAGATGGCGTTCAAAATCGCTGGCTCGATGGGCTTCAAAGCAGGCTTTAATCGCTGTAACCCAGCGCTATTGGAGCCGGTAATGAAGGTCGAGGTTGTGACGCCTGAGGACTATATGGGCGACGTGATGGGTGACTTGAGTCGTCGTCGCGGCCTGTTGCAGGGCACTGACGACTCACCGACCGGTAAGACGATTAATGCTCAGGTCCCGTTGGGTGAGATGTTCGGTTACGCCACGTCGTTGCGCTCCATGTCTCAGGGTCGCGCAACGTACACGATGGAATTCGATCATTACGCCGAAGCGCCGAACAATATCGTCGAGACCATCATCAAGAAAGCCTGATGGCCTAAGACGCTAATCTGAATTGATATACTGAATAAGATTTAAGGAAAGGCCATGTCCAAGAGTAAGTTTGAGCGTAACAAGCCCCACGTTAACGTCGGCACGATTGGTCATGTGGACCACGGCAAGACGACGTTGAC
>QIMA01000150.1 GCA_003233535.1 Rhodanobacteraceae bacterium | reverse complement strand
AAAAACCACTGGGCAATCAATGTCCTGCGCGATCATCGCGCGAGTTCATGAAATATCCGGGCTAGAATGGCACCCGGCAGCGGAGACGCTCAGATACGTGTCGCGCCGTGCTTGCGCACAATCAACATGGCCAGTTCGATGGATTGCTCGTAGTTCAAGCGCGGATCGACGGTGGAGCGATAGGCCCGCTTGAGATCGGACTCGGTCAGATCGCGCGCGCCGCCCAAGCATTCCGTTACGTCTTCACCCGTCAGCTCTAGGTGCGCACCGCCCAAACGGGATGAGTGCGCAGCGTGCAGATCAAACGCCTTCTCCAGTTCCCCGCAGATACGGTCGAAGCGGCGAGTCTTAACGCCACTTTGCAGACTCTCGGTATTACCGTGCATTGGATCGCATACCCACAGAACGCGGTGACCGCGACTGCGCACAGCATCCAACAGCGGGGGTAGACCGGATTCGATCTTGTCGTGACCCATGCGGTGGATCAGGGTCAATCGGCCGGCCTCGTTCTCTGGATTCAACCGATCTATGAGTTTGCTCAGTTCGTCCGGCTTGGTGCTCGGTCCGATTTTTACGCCGATTGGATTGCGTATACCGCGGAAGTACTCGACATGGGCACCCTCGATCGCTGCTGTGCGCATCCCGATCCAAGGGAAGTGGGTACCGAGATTGAAGTGCCCCCATTGCCGCGGCACATCGCGCGTTAACGACGACTCGTAGGGCAGCAGCAATGCTTCGTGCGAGGTGTAAAAATCAACACGACGAAGGCTACCCATCGGGCGACCACCAATGGTTTCCATGAAACGAACGGCATCGCCGATAGCGTCAACCATGCGTCGGTATTCATCTTCCAAGGGCGAGTGGCGAACCCAATCTAAGTCCCAGTATTCCGGGTGATGAAGGTCAGCGAATCCGCCGTCGATCAAGGCGCGGACGAAATTCATGGTCATCGCTGACCGCGAATGCCCCTCAATCATGCGCTGCGGATTCGGCTCCCGCGCAGCCGTCTCAAACTCCGGTTGATTAACGAAGTCACCGCGGTAGGAGGGCAAAGTGACCCCATCGCGAGTCTCTGTGTCCGCCGACCGCGGTTTTGCATACTGTCCAGCGAAGCGACCCACGCGAACCACGGGCAGGCGCAAACCGTGCACCAGAACCAGACTCATCTGCAACAGCACTTTCAGCCGATTGGCGATAACCGGACTGGTGCAGTCTGCAAAGCTCTCCGCGCAGTCACCGCCTTGGAGCAAGAAACGCTTCCCCTCGGCAGCCTCGGCGAGTTCGCTACGCAGCGAGAGAATCTCCCAAGAGGTGACCAGCGGCGGCAGACCACGCAACTCACTGAGACACCTATCTAAAGCCGCTTGATCCCGATATACGGGCATCTGCAAGCCCGGATAGTCACGCCATGAGTCCGCGCTCCAATTCTCGGGGCACTGCACGGAACTCAAAACAGAACTATCAGGCATGATCAAACTCCAGTAAGCACCCGCAATCGTGCGGGCTACTCGCATGCTGCCACAAATGCTGCGGTGCCGCACGGAGTTTTGGCGCTATCAATTCCGCGTTAGTCGGAGCAACTTTGTCCGCGCGTAGCTTGGCCGCCGCGATAGGGCCGAGTCTGCAAAGCCCACCCGCAAACCACGCTACTCGCGGGCCGACAACCGCTTAGCTAGCGCGTTGCGCGCGGTAGGCCCAACCGGCGTAGCCGAGCGTCAGAGCGAAGATCACGAACCAAATCAACGTCCAAGCCGGCATGCTCAAACCGAGGAATACCCAGTCTATCTCCGCGCACTCACCGCTGGTCATCAAAATCGTCCGCAGCATTTCACCCATGGGAAATACGTCTAGCATGTAGTCCAAGGACGGAGCGCACGCAGGAACAAGGTCCTCTGGAAGCGACTGCAGCCACACATGACGAGCGGAGATCGACGCCCCCAGTCCGGCGAACAAAAAACCCAGCGTCCCATAGGCCTTCCAGCCAAAGCCACCTTTGGGATTATGCACAGCGGCAACCAGGGACAGCACCAGTATCAAGAGGATGCCGCCGCGCTGCAGCATGCACAGCGGACAAGGCACGAGCTCAAGCAGATGTTCGGCGTACAGCGCATAGCCCAGGAACGAAAGACAAAGCAAAGCAACTGCGAAGAAGAAGGCTCTGGGTTTGACTCGTCTCATCTTTTGCTCCTTGGCTACGCCGTGGCCTACAACGTCGGTCAGTACAACAATCGCGGACCGTGCGAGCCGGTTTCGACCGCTAAACGTCGAAACAGTTCCCGCATAAAGCAAAAGGGCCGGGACACCTTGCGGCGCCGGCCCTTCTTAACTCACTCGCACTCCGCTATTTGGCGCTTTCTGCACCAGCCGCTTGCGGACGGTCTACCAGCTCGACGTAGGCCATCGGCGCATTATCACCATCGCGATAACCGCATTTGAGGATACGCAAGTAACCACCGGGACGAGCTTTGTAACGCGGACCCAACTCGGTGAACAGCTTTCCTACCGCACCCTTGCTACGCAGCCGAGCGAAGGCCAAACGACGCCGGGAAACGCCGTCCTCTTTGGCCATCGTGATCAACGGCTCGGCTACACGACGAAGCTCTTTCGCCTTCGGTAGGGTGGTTTTGATCAGCTCATGCTCAATCAGCGCCGCCGCCATATTGCGAAACATCGCAGTACGGTGGGAACTGGTGCGGTTGAACTTGCGGCCTGCCTTTCTATGGCGCATGACTTACTTCTCCAGTGACCGCAGGATTAGCTACCGAAAGTACCGGTGCTTAGACCTGGTGGCGGCCAGTTCTCTAACTTCATGCCGAGCGACAATCCACGCGCCGCCAGCACATCCTTAATTTCAGTGAGTGACTTCTTGCCCAAGTTCGGGGTCTTCAACAACTCGACCTCGGTACGCTGGATCAAATCACCAATGTAGTAAATACTTTCTGCCTTGAGGCAGTTCGCCGAACGAACCGTCAGCTCCAGATCATCTATCGGACGGAGCAGAATCGGGTCTACGTCGTTACGCGCGGTGTTCGGGCTCTCACCCTGACCGAGCTTCACGTCAACAAACACGCCCAACTGATCTACCAGCACGGTTGCAGCCCGCTTGACCGCGTCTTCGACGTCGAAGGTGCCGTTGGTCTCTACGTCCAGCACCAGTTTGTCCAGATCGGTACGCTGCTCTACGCGCGCTGCATCAACCGAATAGGACACGCGCCGAATCGGCGAGTAACTCGCATCCAACTGCAGCCGACCAATCGGACGCACCTCGTCTTCCGGCAACCGACGGTTGCTTGACGGGTCATAACCGACGCCGCGAGCGATGCGCAACCGCATGTTCAGCGTGACGTCTTTGGTCAACGTGCAAATCGGGTGATCGGTGTTGACGATCTCGACATTGTGATCGGTGGTGATGTCACCAGCAACCACATCGCCTTGGCCGCGACGGCTAAGAATTACCGTAGCTTGGTCAACGTTATGTAAGCGTACAGCGATGTCCTTAAGATTCAACAGAATCTCAATGACGTCTTCCTGTACGCCCTCAATGGTGCCGTACTCGTGCACAACACCGTCGATTTCAACATCAATGATCGCTGCACCCGGTATCGAGGACAGCATCACACGACGCAGAGCGTTGCCGAGCGTATGGCCGAAGCCACGCTCTAATGGCTCAAGAACGACGCGAGAACGGTTTTCACCGATCGCTTCGACCTGAAGATTACGCGGGCGCAAAAGCCCCGTTGCAGAGGTCATTTAGAGCAACTCCTGAAAGACTTACTTGGAATACAGCTCGACGATCAATTGCTCATTAATGTCGGCGCTGAGATCGCTACGCTCGGGCAAATTCTTGATTGTGCCCGAAAGCTTGGCCTGATCGACCTCAATCCAGGTAACGACGGTGTCGAATTCTTGAGAGACCGTGATCGCCTGCTTGATGCGTAGCTGTTCCTTAGCCCGCTCAGCGACACTGACTACGTCAGTCGCTTTGAGCTGGTAGGACGGAATATTGACGGGCTGGCCGTTCACCGTAACCGCGCGATGCGATACCAGTTGGCGCGCCTCTGCACGAGTAACCGCGAAACCCATTCGGAACAATATGTTGTCCAAACGACCTTCCAGCAAACGCAACAGATTTTCGCCAGTCGCTCCGCGCTGATTGGAGGCTTTCTTGTAGTAGCCGCGGAACTGACGTTCCAACAAGCCATACATCCGCTTCACTTTCTGCTTCTCGCGCAGCTGATTGGCGTAGTCCGAAGACTTTTGCTTCTTCGCCGCACCGTGCACGCCGGGCTTTTTATCCAGCTTGCACTTGCTATCGAGCGCACGAGCCGGGCTCTTGAGAAACAGATCGCTGCCTTCGCGGCGAGCCAATTTACAAGTAGGTCCGATATAACGAGCCATGGTTTACTTCTCCTTCAACTCGTCTTAGACCCGGCGCCGCTTAGGCGGCCGGCAGCCGTTATGCGGAATCGGCGTGACGTCGATGATATTGTTGACCTTGAAACCCAAGGCATTGAGCGAGCGCACGGAGGACTCACGACCCGGCCCTGGACCCTTGATGCGAACTTCCAACGTCTTCACACCGTATTCAAGCGCTACCTTGCCAGCCTTCTCGGCGGCAACCTGCGCGGCAAACGGCGTGCTCTTGCGAGAACCGCGGAAGCCAGCACCACCAGCGGTCGCCCATGAAAGCGCGTTGCCCTGCCGGTCGGTAATGGTGATGATCGTGTTGTTGAAAGAAGCCTGAACGTGAACGATACCGTCGGTAACGACGCGCTTAATCTTCTTCTTTTTCGGTGCTTGCTTACTCATAATTTAATCCGAAACCGATTCTTAACGCTTGATCTGCTTGCGCGGACCCTTACGGGTACGAGCGTTGGTGCGGGTACGCTGACCGCGCAACGGAAGGCCACGACGATGACGCAGGCCGCGATAGCAGCCTAAGTCCATTAACCGCTTGATGCTCATGGCGACTTCACGACGCAAATCGCCTTCAACGATGAACTTACCGATCTCACCACGCAGGCGTTCGACTTCAGGCTCGCTCAAGCTCCGGACTTGCACGGTCGGATCAACCGACGCTGATGCGCAAATCTTCTTGGCGCGGCTTCGGCCGATACCGTAGATGCTGGTCAGACTGACCCAGGCATGCTTATTAACAGGAAGGTTGACACCAGCAATACGTGCCATTATTGGCTCTCCAAACACATAGGCGCAATCGGGGAACCCGGCATTATAGCAGCCGAGCACCCCTAGCGATCAAGACCCCGAAGTCATAACACCCGAACTAACGCCGTTAGCGACTGCCGCGACCCACTTTCTTCAAGTTTGCCTTGCGCAGCAAGCTGTCGTACTGATGGCTCATCAAGTGCGCCTGTACCTGCGCCATGAAATCCATCACCACCACAACCAAAATCAGCAAGGACGTACCGCCGAAGTAAAACGGCACGTTGTAGTTCAGTCGCATGATATCGGGCAGCAAACACACAGCTACCAAATAGCACGCACCCACGCTGGTAAGGCGTGTCATCACGTTGTCGATGTATTCAGCCGTCGCTTTGCCCGGTCTAATCCCGGGAATCAACGCGCCAGACTTTTTCAAATTATCCGCAGTTTCCTGCGAATTGAACACCAATGCTGTGTAGAAAAAAGCAAATCCGGCGATCAGCATTCCGAACAGCACCATGTACACCGGCTCACCCGGGGTCAGCAGCAGCGAAAAGCGCTGCAGCCAAGCCATGCTGTCCGACTGCCCAAACCAAGTCGCAGCAGTCGCTGGAAAAATGATCAAACTAGAGGCGAAGATCGCCGGGATCACGCCCGACATATTGATCTTCAGCGGCAAGTGTGAGCTCTGATTATTAAACCCCTGACGACCGCCACCACCGCGTGCGTAGTTCACCGTGATACGACGCTGCCCACGTTCGACGAACACTACGAAGGCAGTCACTAGGGCGACTATCACCATGATCACAATGACACTGATTGGCGCGAGCTGACCGGTGCTGGCAAGCTCACCCGTGCGCAATATCGCACCGGGTAATCCAGACACAATACCGGCGAAAATGATCAATGAGATGCCGTTACCAATACCCCGTTCGGTAATCTGTTCGCCTAACCACATCAGAAACATCGTACCTGCGGTCAAACTAACGACTGCCGTGAACAGGAACCCCATGCCGGGATTGATCACAACCTGGACCGAGCCCTGAGAGGAACTAGCCTGCAGAGCAATAGCAACACTGAAGGCCTGAAACATCGCCAGCACGACCGTACCGTACCGTGTGTACTGGGTGATCTTGCGCCTGCCGGATTCGCCTTCTTTCTTCAACGCCATCAGCGACGGGATACTGGTGCTCAGCAGCTGCATAACGATAGATGCCGAGATATACGGCATCACGCTCAGCGCGAACAGTGAGAAGCGTTCCAGTGCGCCACCGGAGAACATGTTGAAGATATCAACAATGGTCCCGCGTTGTTGCTCCATCAGCTCCACCATCGCCTGAGGATTTACCCCGGGCACTGGCACGAAGGAGCCGAAGCGAAAGACGATCATCGCCCCAACTACAAACAGCAGGCGCTGCCGTAGTTCGGACAGGCGTCCGCCGCCCCCCATTCCAGCCATTGACGGAGTCTTTGCCAACTTAGGCCTCCACCGATCCACCGGCCGCTTCAATAGCGGCCTTAGCGCCAGCGGTAACCGCCACGCCCTTGACCCTTATTGCGCGCCCGATTTCGCCCTTACTCACGATCTTCGCTCGCTTCTGAAGGCGCTTCACCAAATTGGCTTCGCGCAGAGCAGCAAGATCGATCACCTCGATTTTGAGGTTGGCAAGTTCGTACAAGAACACTTCAGCGCAGTCGCCCGCGGTCTTCGATGCAAAGCCGACCTTCGGCAAACGACGCTGGAGCGGCATCTGGCCGCCTTCAAAGCCAACCTTGTGAAAGCCACCGGACCGAGAATGCTGACCTTTATGGCCGCGACCGCAGGTCTTGCCCAAGCCAGAACCGATTCCGCGTCCAACGCGACGGCGCTCGGTGCGGCTGCCCTCGGCTGATCTAATTTCATTCAAACGCATGACCGTGTCCTCACTCAGTCGATGACGGCAACCATGTAGCGGACCTTGTTAATCAGGCCACGCACGCAGGGACTGTCTTTCAATTCTGAAACGCTATTGAGCTTGCGCAGACCTAGAGCCTTCACGCACAGCCGATGCTTAAAATGAGTACCGTTAACGCTGCGCACAAGCTGCACACGAACGGTGCCGCTCGTTGCCTCAGTCGGCTTGCTCATTCTTCTCTCCCATCAATTCTTCGACCGACTTCCCACGCTTTGCCGCGATGTGCTGCGGAGAAGTGACGCTAGCCAGCCCCTTGATGGTTGCGCGAACCAGATTGATCGGGTTGCGCGAACCAAGGGCCTTGGCCAGAACATTGTTGACGCCAACTACCTCAAACACGGCGCGCATCGCGCCGCCAGCAATCACGCCAGTACCGTCTGATGCTGGCTGCATGTAGACCTTAGCAGCGCCATGGTTGGCTTTCACCGGGTGCCAAAGAGTGCCACCACGGAGATTCACCTTGACCATATCGCGACGGGCCTTCTCCATCGCCTTAGCAATGGCCGCGGGCACTTCACGTGCCTTGCCGTAGCCGAAGCCGACCTTGCCTTTGCCGTCACCAACCACGGTCAGCGCGGTGAAGCCGAACTGACGGCCACCCTTGACCACTTTGGCAACGCGGTTGACGGCGACCAACTTCTCAATCATGCCGTCGTTATTATCGTTCATGTTATTCATGGATCGCAGTACTCCGGATACCCTGCGGCTACTGACCGCTTTAGAACTTCAGACCGCCCTCGCGAGCAGCATCAGCCAGTGCCTGTATACGTCCGTGGTACTTGAACCCGGACCTGTCGAATGCGACCGACTCCACGCCGGCAGCCAGCGCACGCTCTGCAATCGCCTTACCAATAACTTCCGCAGCGGCCTTGTTCTTCGATCCCTTCAGACCGTCGCGCAAAGACTTCTGCACAGTCGAAGCGGATGCTAAAACCGTTCCGCCATCGGTACCGATGACTTGCGCATAAAGATGCTGGTCGGTGCGATGAACACTCAAACGCGGCACCGCTAGATCTCTAATGTGAGCGCGGCTCTTTCGGGCCCGGCGCTGACGGGCAATCTTCTTATCGATCACTTCTGCTCTCCGCAGCTAAGAGGCCTTAGGCCTTCTTCGCTTCCTTCAGTTGAATCCTCTCGCCGCTATAGCGCACACCCTTGCCCTTGTAGGGCTCTGGCGGACGGAAGCTGCGCACCTTGGCGGCTACTTGGCCGACCAGCTGCTTGTCCGAACCCTTGATCAGTACTTCCGTCTGAGAGGGCGTTTCAATGCTAATCCCTTCCGGGGCAGTGAATACGGTTGGATGCGACTTACCCAGCGACAGGTTCAGCTCTCGACCCTGCACCGACGCACGATAACCTACGCCAACCAACTCCAGCTTGCGCTCAAACCCTTCGCTAACGCCGACCACCGTATTGGCGATCAATGCGCGCATGGTTCCCGCCATAGCGGTGTTGGTCGTTTCTTCGAGCTGGATCTGCACCTTGCCATCGACCAGTTCCACACCGATGGAAGCGGCTCGCGGAACGCTCAAGGTACCCTTCGGTCCCTTGACCTCGATATGGCTGTCGCCAATCTTTACTTCTACCCCTTTGGGCAGAGTTACGGGAGCTTTAGCTACTCTAGACATAATCCACTCCCCTTAAGCGACGATACAAACGACTTCGCCGCCGATACCGGCCGCTCGTGCCTGCTTGTCAGTCATCACGCCACTGGACGTGGTGACGATAGCGATGCCCAAACCGCCGAGGACGGTTGGTAGATCACCAACGCCGCGGTAACGGCGCAAGCCAGGTCGGCTAACACGTTGCAGACGTTCGATCACTGGCTTGCCCTGGAAGTATTTAAGCTTCACTTCCATGGTGCTCTTGTTGCTGCCTATTTCGGCGCTAGCGACGTCTTCGATGTAACCCTCAGCCTTTAACACGCCGGCGACAGCCATCTTCATCTTCGACGCAGGCATGCTCACGGTGGGCTTGCTCATCGCCTGGGCGTTACGGATGCGGGTCAACAGGTCCGCGATCGGATCACTCATACTCATTGCACTAACTCCTAATCCGATACTTACCAGCTTGCTTTACGCAACCCGGGAACGTCGCCACGCATGGTGGCTTCACGCAGCATGTTCCGACCCAATCCAAATTTCTTGTAGACAGCCCGAGGCCGCCCGGACAGGATACAACGCGTACGCACTCTGGATGGGCTTGCGTCACGCGGAAGCTTTTGCAGCGCTTCTTGCGCGGCAACCCGCTCTTCGTAATCGGTGGAGCTCTTGATGATCTTCTTCAGCTCTGTCCGCTTGGCGGCGTAGCGCTTAACGAGCTTAGCGCGCTTTACATCGCGCAGGACCATGGAGGTCTTTGCCATGACTAATCTTCCTCGTCAGTTCGCGTTCTATCAGTGACGCAGCGGGAAACCAAAGGCCATCAACAGCGCTTCCGCTTCTGCATCGGTCTTGGCAGTGCTGCCTATACAGATGTCCATGCCACGCATCGCATCCACCTGATCAAACTCGATCTCGGGGAAAATGATCTGCTCACGTACACCAAAATTGTAGTTGCCCCGCCCATCAAAGGACTTTGCGCTCAGGCCGCGAAAATCGCGGACTCGAGGCAGGGAGACGCTAATCAAACGATCCATGAATTCGTACATCTTCACACGCCGCAAAGTAACCTTGCAGCCGATCGGATAACCATCACGAATCTTGAAAGATGCGACTGACAATCGAGCCTTAGTTGAAACAGGCTTCTGTCCCGCAATAAGGGTCATTTCCTCAAGCGCATTCTCAAGTATTTTCTTGTTGCCAGCAGCCTCACCAACGCCCATATTAAGCGTGACCTTGGTAAGACGCGGCACCATCATTGGGTTTGCGTAGCTGAACTTTTCAGTCAACTGCGGAACCACGGTGTCACGGTAAAAATCCTGCAAGCGAGCCATCGCCGTCATACCCTTTAAGCGTCCACCACTTCACCAGTGGAACGGAAAACTCGAACCTTGCGGCCGTCCTCAAGCAACTTGAAGCCCACTCGGTCACCCTTCTTCGCCGCGCTGTTGTACAGCGCCACGTTAGAAATATGCAGAGGCGCTTCGCGCTCTACGATTCCGCCCGGTTGGTTACGGTTCGGATCAGCCTTGGTGTGACGCTTGATCATGTTTACGTTCTCGACGTAAACGCGATCTTCACCAGACATACGCAGCACGCTTCCGCGTTGGCCTTTGCACTTTCCGGTGAGGACAATCACGTCATCACCTTTACGAATCTTATTCATCGACGCCCCCTTAGAGCACTTCCGGAGCCAACGAAACGATCTTCATGAATCGCTCGCTACGCAGCTCGCGGGTCACCGGCCCGAAGATTCGAGTACCGATGGGCTCGAGCTTGTTATTAAGCAGTACCGCGGCGTTGCCATCGAAACGAATCAATGAACCATCCGGACGGCGCACACCCTTACGAGTGCGAACTACCACGGCGTCATAGACTTCGCCCTTCTTCACCTTGCCGCGCGGGATCGCATCTTTGACAGTCACCTTGATGATGTCGCCGATGTGCGCATAGCGCCGCTTGGAACCGCCGAGCACCTTGATGCACATGACATTCTTAGCGCCGCTATTATCGGCGGCCATCAACATGCTTTGCATCTGAATCATGGCTTAGCTCCCTTCGACGTGCACGGCAGCAGTGACGACTTCAGCCACTTGCCAGGCCTTGTTCTTGCTCATCGGACGGCAAGGCACGATACGCACCGTGTCGCCCGTCTTCGCGTTGCCCGCCTCGTCATGCGCCATCAACTTGGTGGAGCGGCGCAGGTACTTACCGTACACCGCATGCTGAACCTGTCGCTCGATCAGGACCGTCACGGTCTTCTGCATCTTGTCGCTGATCACGCGCCCGGTCAGCGAGCGGGGTTGAATCTGCTGCTCGCTCATGCTTCGTTCTTCCGATTCATATCACCCAGTACTGTCTTGACCCGCGCGACATCGCGGCGCACACGCTTAACTTGATGGGTTTGGGTGAACTGCCCCATCGCGCGCTGCATGCGCATGTTGAATTGTTCGCGGCGAAGCTCCACTAGCTGGGCTTCGAGCTCACTTATTGACTTCGTTCGTAATTCGTTAGCATGCATCACAGCACCGACCGGGTCACAAAGATGGATTTAACACTCAATTTGGCGGACGCGAGCTTAAAAGCTTCACGAGCCACGTCTTCCGTAACGCCTTCGATCTCGTAAAGCATCCGGCCAGGCTGAATTGGAGCTACCCAGTATTCGACCGAGCCTTTACCTTTACCCATTCGAACTTCAATCGGCTTTTTGGTAATCGGCTTATCGGGGAACACCCGGATCCAAAGCTTACCGCCACGGCGGACGTAGCGAGAAATGGTGCGGCGAGCCGCCTCAATCTGACGCGCTGTAATCTGACCGTGCTCGGTAGCTTTGAGGCCAAACTGGCCAAAGCTCACTTCATTCGCAACCTGCGCTAGTCCACGGTTGCGCCCCTTCATCTGCTTTCTATATTTAGTGCGGCTGGGCTGCAGCATCGTCGTCTCCTACTTAGCCGGAGCGCGATCGCGCTCGCCCTTGTTGTCTGCCGTCGGTGCGTAAAGGTCGAATATCTCGCCCTTATAGATCCACACCTTCACTCCGATGATTCCGTACGTCGTTTTCGCTTCCGCGAATCCGTAATCGACGTCCGCACGCAGCGTGTGCAACGGAACACGACCTTCGCGGTACCACTCGCTACGAGCGATTTCAGCGCCGTTCAAACGGCCACCGACGTTGATCTTGATTCCCTGAGCACCCAAACGCATCGCATTACCGACCGAGCGCTTCATGGCGCGCCGGAACATGATCCGGCGTTCAAGCTGCTGACAGATACTCTCGGCAACGAGCAGAGCATCGAGTTCGGGCTTGCGAATCTCAGCGACGTTAATGTGCGTCGGAACGCCCATCAGATCGGAGACACTCTTACGCAGCTTCTCGATATCCTCACCCTTCTTGCCAATCACCACGCCCGGTCGCGCCGAGTGAATAGTGATTCGTGCCGTCTTGGCTGGACGCTCAATCAGAATGCGGCTGATACCGGCTTGGCTGAGCTTCTTTCTCAAGAACTCACGAACCTTCAGGTCCGCGGCCAAATATCCCGGAAATTCTTTCTTGCCGGCGTACCACTTGGAATTCCAGTCACGGGAAATACCGAGGCGGAAGCCGATTGGATTGACTTTATGACCCATGATCCTTCCTCAGCTCTGCCCAGTGGTGTCGCCCACCACCACGGTGATGTGTGCGGTGCGCTTAACGATACGGTTGCCACGACCTTTCGCTCGGGCTCTCATACGCTTCAGACGCGGACCCTCGTCAACAAAGACGGTGGCTACTTTCAACTCATCCACGTCGGCACCGAGATTACTCTCGGCGTTCGACACGGCTGACAGCAGGACCTTACGGATCAGATGGGCCGCCTTCTTGGGGCTGAAATGCAGCAGATCTGCAGCTTTACCAACCTGCATTCCGCGCACCTGGTCAGCAACCAGACGGGCCTTCTGTGGGGAGATGCGTGCTCCGCGGTGTATTGCTCGCGCTTCCATCGTCATCTCCCCTACTTCCTACCGGCTTTTCTATCGGCAATGTGACCGCGGAAGGTACGCGTCGGGGCGAATTCACCCAACTTGTGACCCACCATGTTCTCGTTAATGAGAACCGGCACATGCTGACGACCGTTGTGCACAGCAATAGTCAGACCGACCATGTCGGGAATAACCATCGAGCGACGCGACCAAGTCTTGATCGGCCGTTTGCTTCCTGATGCTGTAGTCGCTTCCACTTTCTTGACCAAGTGGAGATCGACAAATGGACCTTTTCTAAGCGAACGAGGCATGGCTCAACAAACTCCTGATCAGCTCTTGCTGCGGCGCACAATGAAGCGCTCGGTGCGCTTGTTCTTGCGCGTCTTGTAACCCTTTGTGGGAACGCCCCACGGCGAAACCGGATGTGGATTACCCTGCCCGGATTTGCCTTCACCACCGCCGTGCGGATGGTCGACCGGATTCATAACCACACCGCGCACGGTGGGACGAATCCCGCGCCAACGCGTTGCACCAGCCTTACCCAGTCTCCGAAGGCTATGCTCGCCATTGCTCACGTCACCGACGGTTGCTCGACAATCCCCAGGCACTTTGCGCATCTCGCCGGAGCGTAAACGCAAAGTCGCGTAAGCACCTTCACGAGCGACCAACTGTGCTGATGCACCGGCACTGCGCGCAATTTGCGCACCCTTGCCGGGACGCATCTCAACGCAGCTAATTTGCGTACCTACCGGAATGTTGCGCAACGGCAAGCAATTGCCAGCGCGAATCGGGGCCTCGCGTCCGGACATTAACTCGTCACCGGCACGCAATCCCTTCGCCGCGATGATGTAACGACGTTCGCCATCGGCATACAAAACCAGTGCGATATGTGCCGTGCGGTTCGGATCGTATTCGATCCGCTCTACTTTGCACGGAACCCCGTCCTTATTGCGCTTAAAATCGACAATACGATAGTGGTTTCGACTACCACCACCGCGATGACGCGTGGTGATACGACCGTTATTATTACGTCCACCAGAGTTGCTTTTGTGCTCGGTTAGAGCGTCAACCGGCTTGCCTTTATGCAAGTGCGGATGAACGACCTTAACTAAACCTCGGCGACCCGGGGAGGTAGGCTTAACCTTGATTACTGGCATGAGCTATCTCTCCTCAACCTTCGCCGAAGCTGATGGTGTTTCCAGCCACCAGCGTCACGTAAGCCTTGCGCCAATTGGAGCGGCGACCCATTCGGCCACGGAAAGCCTTGGCCTTACCCTTAACAGTAAGCACCTGCACACCTTCCACTTTTACCTTGAACAGATCTTCTACTGCCGATTTAATCTCGGCCTTAGTCGCGTCCATAGACACCTTAAAAACATACTGATTGTGATTGGCCTGAACCGTAGCGGCCTTTTCCGAGGCGTGCGGCGCGCGCACTACCTGCAGTAAACGTTCCGTACTCATGACAACCACTCCTCGATCTGCTTCATCGCCGCAGAAGTAATAACCACCTTCTTCGCGCCAACCAAGCTCACCGGATTCAGTCCATGCACATCCGTGACGTCAACACCACGTATGTTGCGTGAGGCTAAATGCATGTTCTCTGTCACTTCATCCGCCACGATCAAACCACGATCTAGGCTGATTTCACCCATCTTCGCAACAAAATCCTGGGTTTTCGGACCATCGACCGACAGCTCTGCAACGACGCTCAAACGCTCTTGACGTACCAACTGGGACAAGATCGTCTGCATTGCTGCGCGATACATCTTCCGGTTGAGTTTCTGCGAATGATCGCGAGTCTTCGCCGCGAAAGTGACACCACCACCAATGAAGATAGGCGCGGTGTAAGCGCCGTGACGGGCACCACCACCTTTCTGCTTCTTAAACTTCTTGGTCGTACCGTGCGTTTCGGACCGAGTCTTCTGCGCCTTTGTACCAGCGCGCCCACCGGCTTGGTAAGCAACGACTACTTGATGCACCAAGCCTTCGGAGTAGTCGCGACCGAATACCGAGTCCGCTACCGTTAGCTGGCCGCCGCCTTGAATTTGCAATTCCATGGTCAGCTCCTATGCCTTAGCCGCGGGACGAACAACGACGTCAGTACCCGTAGCACCTGGCACGGCACCACTTACCAGCAACACTCCGCGCTCGACGTCGACCCGAACTACACGCAGATTCTGCGTGGTCTGTCGCACTGAACCCATATGCCCGGCCATTTTCTTGCCCTTGAACACACGACCTGGAGTCTGACGCTGACCGATAGAACCGGGGGCACGATGAGCAAGAGAGTTCCCGTGCGTGGCGTCGCCCATGGCAAAGTTATAGCGCTTGATCGTGCCCTGAAAACCCTTGCCCTTGGTCACACCCGTCACATCGACCAGTTGGCCGTCTTCGAATCGATCCGCCGTAAGACTCGCACCGAGCTCGAAGCTCGCCAACTCGCCTTCACTGACGCGGAATTCCATCATTCCGCGGCTCGCACCGGCCTGAGCCTTAGCGAGATGGCCGGCGAGCGGCTTGTTAACGAGCGAGCTGCGTTTGTTGCCAAACGCCACTTGTACGGCCGTGTAGCCGTCATTTTCTGAATTTTTGATCTGGGAAACGCGATTAGCATCGACCTCGATCACCGTCACTGGCACGGAATTTCCGTCCTCAGTGAAGATGCGCGTCATGCCGCACTTGCGCCCAATAAGCCCGATGGCCATAGCTGCCCCGTCCTTCCGAACCGTCAATAAAGCTTGATTTGCACGTCCACGCCAGCGGCGAGGTCGAGCTTCATCAGCGCGTCAACCGTCTTATCATTCGGGTCAACGATGTCTAACACGCGCTTGTGAGTACGGGTTTCGTACTGGTCGCGTGCGTCCTTGTCCACATGAGGGGAGACAAGGATGGTGTAGCGCTCAATCTTGGTCGGAAGAGGAATAGGACCCCTAACCTGGGCGCCGGTCCGCTTAGCGGTTTCCACAATCTCGCTAGCCGAGCGGTCAATCAAACGATGATCGAACGCCTTCAGCCGAATGCGAATTCGCTGTTGGTCTGCCACGTTTATCTCCCTAGCGGTGTTAACGCTGCGCATTTCGCGCACTCGCCACATCCTTGAGCTAACGCCCCACCGCCAATGTTGTTACACCCCAACCGAGTTAAGTGGGGGAGGTCAATCGAGCCAGTAATAGTAGCAGGATTTCTTGGTTTGTCAAAGAGAAGGCGAGATAAATCTCGCCTTCTTTTGAATTTCAACTCAGACAGCGCGTGCTTAGGCCGTTATTCGAAGATCTTAGCGACGACGCCGGCGCCAACGGTACGACCACCTTCGCGAATAGCAAAGCGCAGGCCATCTTCCATCGCGATCGGGGCAATCAAATCCACCACCATCTTGATGTTGTCACCCGGCATCACCATTTCCACACCCTCTGGCAGCTGTA